>NZ_JAIVFN010000044.1 GCF_030015065.1 Xanthobacter autotrophicus
CCACCACCCTGAGCCGCGCGCCGCGCAGGTCGCGCAGGCGCTCCACCGGGCCGAGCCCCATCGTCTCGCCGCCGATGAGGGCCAGCGCCACGAAGCGGTTCGGCGCCCCGCCCATGAGCTGGCGGATCCGCTCTGCGGCGAAGCGCAGATAGGCCGGCGTCTCCACCTGCGGGCGCTCGGCCACATGGAGCGGCGCGAAGCCGGACGCGGTGGTGGCACGCAGGGCGAGGTCGCGCTGGGGGGGGGTGACCTCCCCCATCAGCTGGGCCAGCGCCGCGATGCGCTGCAGCATGGGCACGAATGGGCCGAGGGGGGCGGCGTTGCGGCGCTCGGTGATATAGGCCACCAGCATCAGCACCTGCACCACCACCAGCGCGCCGACGACGATGACCGCGATGCGCGCGGCGATGCCGAAGCGGGGCAAGGATCGCTCCTTCGGCCGGACGCCGGGGGCGGGTTCAGAGGGTGCGGACATCGGCGGCGAAGAGATAGCCGCCATTGCGGACGGTCTTGATGAGCAGGGCCGCCTCGGGCGCGGCGGCGACCAGCTTGCGCCTGAGCCGGCTCACCGAGACGTCGATGGTGCGGTCGAAGGGATCGGCGCTGCGCCCGCGGGTCCAGTCCAGCAGCTGGTCGCGGGAGAGCACCCGCTTCGGCCGCTCCAGGAAGCAGGCGAGCAGCTCGAACTCGGCGGAGGTGAGGTCCAGCGCCTCGCCCTCGGCCCGTCCCACGCTGCGCGCGTCGAGATCGGCCACGAAGCCGGCGAAGGCCACCCGCCGCGACTGGAACTGCGGCTGGGGCATGGCCCCGTCCGCACGGCGCAGCACGGCGCGGATGCGGGCGAGCAGCTCCCGCGGATTGAAGGGCTTCGCCAGATAGTCGTCCGCCCCCATTTCCAGGCCGACGATGCGGTCCACGTCGTCGCCCTTGGCGGTGAGCATGAGGATGGGCAGGCCGCCCCGCGCCCGCAGCCGCCGGCAGATGGAGAGCCCGTCCTCCCCCGGCAGCATCAGGTCCAGCACCACCAGGTCCGGCCGCGCGGTGGCGAGCAGGCGGTCCATGGCCGCGCCGTCCTCCGCCGCCAGCACGCCATACCCCTCCCGGCCGAGGAAATCGGCGAGGAGGGAGCGGATTTCACGGTCGTCCTCGACGAGGAGAAGGGTGCGCTGGGCCATGGTGGGAGTGTCGCCAAGCCGGGAGCGGCCAGCAATACGCGCCGCAGCGGCGGTTACAAAACGTTACAGCGTCTCACCCCGGTGCAAACCGGGCGCAAAGGCCGCAGCCGAAGGTAGCGTCATCGCAACGGGCTAGAGCACGCGCCGATCAGATTGCTTCACTCTGATCGGTTCGCGCTCCAAGCGGCCCTTCCTCGGAGCCTGACATGAACCGCACGGTGCTCGCCCTCTCCCTCACCGCCTTCGTCTCCGTTGCCGCCGTCACCGAGGCCGCCGCCTGGACGCGGAGCGGCTCCACCACCACGCCGCGCGGCACCTACACCAGCGCCGCTTCGGGCGGCTGCTCCGGCGGCACCTGCAGCCGCAGCGCCACCGCCAGCGGCCCCTATGGCGGCACGGTCTCGCGTTCCGGCAGCGTGAGCCAGACCGCGCCCGGCGCCTACAATTATTCGCGCACCACCACCGGACCCAACGGCAACAGCGTCAGCCGCTCGGGCAGCGTCAGCCGCTACTGAGGCCATCGGCCTTTTCGAGGCCACCCTCGACCGATGCCGCGCAGGTTCGCCCGAGCCTGCGCGCGGGCTGGTCGATGGCTGGCGAGCAAGGCTCACCGGCCATGGGCATGAGCCACCTCTTCCGGGCCTCACTGCCTGGAGTGCCGGGCCGCGGCGAGCCGCCCCAAGGCCGCGGCCCGGCAGTCGACGCATACGCAGGCGGGCGGCCGTCCGGCCCGAAAGCGGGTCGGCGGGTAAGGGGCGCGGGGGCGCTCTCGACATTCAAGAGGTGAAGCCATGGCCGGCTTCTTCACCGGCGGCGCGCTTGCGACCCAGACCGGCAGCTTCGCGCTGATCGCCCTCGCCCTGATGGCGGCGGAGTTCCTGTTCCACAAGGTGAACCACGTGGAAAGCCACGACGCGGCGGAGAGCGCGGCCTCCCTCGTCATCGCGGCGGGCAACAAGATCATCGGCGCGCTCACCGCCTCTCTGGTCGCCGTGCCGGTGTTCCTGGTCTCCCAGCACCGCCTGTTCGACATTCCCATGCAGGGCGTCGCGGTCTGGGTCGCGCTCTTCCTGGCGGTGGAATTCTGCTACTTCCTCCACCACCTCGCCATGCACAAGGTGCGCTGGCTGTGGGCGACCCACGCGGTGCACCACTCCGCGACCCGGCTCAACCTGTCGGCCGCGGTGCGGCTCGGCTGGGGCGGACCCCTCACCGGCGGGATTGTCTTCTACCTGCCGCTGGTGGCGCTGGGCTTTCCGCCGCTTGCCGTGTTCGGCATGCTGGGGGCGGGGCTCGTCTACCAGTTCTTCCTGCACCTCGCCCGGCCGCCCCATCTCGGCCCGCTGGAATGGGTGCTGAACACCCCGCGCCACCACGCGGTGCACCACGCCTCCAACCCAAGCGTCATCGACCGCAATTTCGGCGGCGTGCTCATCGTCTTCGACCGCCTGTTCGGCACCTTCGCCGAGGCGCCACAGGACGAGCCGCTGAGCTTCGGCATTGCGGGCGCGGCGACAAGCCGCAATCCGCTCGCCATCGTGTTCCGGGAGTGGATCGCCATGCTCCGTGACGCAGGGCGCACCCCGGGCCTTTATGGCAAGCTGCGCGTGCTGTTCGGGCCGCCGGGGTGAGGCCGGTATCAGGATGGAGCCCGCCATGAATGGAATGCATTTCTGTATTGCGGAAAATGTGGATTGTGCACCGCAGCAATCACGGTATGTTCATCGCAGCTAAGCGCACCGAAACCTAGGCCGTCGGCTACACGCGTGCGCAGTGAGGCTGACATGAAGAACATCCTCAAGATCGCCGGCGCCGCCGGCCTCCTTGCCACGGCCGCTGTGACCGTGGCCGCCACCACCTTCGCCGGCGAGCCGCTTCCCGCGGAGCGTCAGGCCATCGTGACCCATCTGGGCGGCAAGGCTTCCGCCGTGACCTATTGGGTCAAGGATGCCAAGGGCTACGAGGTGATCACCACCCTCGACGCCGCCGCCGAGCCGGGCGCCAATCCGGCCGTGGTCCGCGTGTCCACGCTGCTTCAGCCCGGCCAGCAGCAGGTCATCTCCCTGCCCGGCCCGGTGGGCCGCAGCGGCACCACCCTGAAGATCAGCCGCGTGGCCGACCGCGTGGAAGTCGAGAAGGTGGGCGCGCTCTCCTTCTGAGGCGCGCGACCAACGCAACGCAGCAAAGGGCGTCCGCATGGCGGGCGCCCTTTTCGTTTGGCGGCGACCGCCCCTGTCCGGGCCCGCGATGGCTCTGCCCTCCGGCCCGCCCTACTTCCCCCGCAGCGCCGGATCGCCATAGCCGCCCCCCGTGGGGGTGACGATGATGACGGCCTCGCCCGCTTCCAGCACCTTCTGGTCGCAGCCGAGCAGCACTTCGGTGGCGCCGTCTCGCCGCCTCACGAAGCCCTCGCCCAGCGCCCCGCTCTCGCCGCCCTTCAGGCCGAAGGGGTGCACCCGGCGGTGGGAGGCGAGCAGCGCGCACTCCATCTGCTCCAGGAAGCGGATGCGCCGGTAGGTGCCCGCCCCCGCATGCCAGCGCCCCCGCCCGCCCGAGCCGGGACGGATGTGGAAATCCTCCAGCAGCACGGGAAAGCGCGTCTCCAGCACCTCGGGGTCGGTGAGGCGGGAATTGGTCATGTGCACATGCACCCCGTCGGTGCCGTCGAAGCCGGGGCCGGCAGGGGAGCCGGAGCAGATGGTCTCGTAATACTGGTAGGTGTCGTTGCCGAAGGTGAGGTTGTTCATGGTGCCCTGGGAGGCCGCCATGGCATTCAGCGCGCCGAACAGGCAGTTGGTGACCGCCTGCGAGGTCTCCACATTGCCCGCCACCACCGCCGCCGGATAGACGGGCGCCAGCATGGAGCCCTCCGGCACCACGATGCGGATGGGCCGCAGGCACCCCGTATTCATGGGGATCTCGTCCTCCACCATCACCCGGAACACGTAGAGCACGGCGGCGCGGGTGACCGGGGCGGGGGCGTTGAAGTTGGTGGGCTGCTGCGGCGAGGTGCCGGTGAAGTCCACCGTCGCCTCCCGCTTCCTTCTGTCCACCGAGATCCTCACCCTGATGTGCGTGCCCTGGTCCATCTCGTAGTGGAAGGCGCAGTCCTCCAGCCGGTCGAGCACCCGGCGCACGCTCTCGGCGGCATTGTCCTGCACGTGGCCCATATAGGCCTGCACCACGTCGATGCCGAAGCTGTCGATCATCTTGATGAGTTCGCGCACGCCCTTCTCGTTGGCGGCGATCTGCGCCTTCAGATCCGCGATGTTCTGCACGGGGTTACGGGCCGGATGGCGGGCCGTGGTCAGCAGTTCCAGCAGCGCCTGTTCCCGAAACGAACCTTCCGAAACCAGCTTGAAGTTGTCGATATAGACACCCTCTTCCTCGATATGGGTGGCGAGCGGGCTCATGGAGCCGGGCGCGATGCCGCCCACGTCCGCATGATGGCCGCGGGAGGCCACCCAGAACAGGATGGTATCTCCATCCGCGTCAAAAACCGGTGTCACCACAGTGATATCGGGCAGATGGGTGCCGCCGTTGTAGGGCGCGTTGAGGGCGAAGACGTCGCCGGGACGGATGGCGCCGGCATTCTCGCGGATCACCGTCTCCACCGACTTGTCCATGGAGC
This sequence comes from Xanthobacter autotrophicus, assembly GCF_030015065.1. Classification (GTDB taxonomy): domain Bacteria; phylum Pseudomonadota; class Alphaproteobacteria; order Rhizobiales; family Xanthobacteraceae; genus Xanthobacter; species Xanthobacter autotrophicus_D. The sequence goes on from NZ_JAIVFN010000044.1 coordinate 4,807, forward strand.
CCAGATGCACCGGCATGTGCGGGGCATTGGCCACCAGATCCCCTTGCGCGGAGAAGACGGCGCACGAAAAGTCCAGTCTTTCCTTGATGTTGACCGAGTAGGCCGTGTTCTGGAGCGTCACCCCCATCTGCTCGGCGATGGACATGAAGAGGTTGTTGAACACCTCCAGCATCACCGGGTCCGCATGGGTCCCCACCGCCCCCGCCCGGGCGAGAACCTCGGTGCGGGTGAGGACGAGGTGGTTCCTGGCAGTCACCTGCGCCCGCCAGCCCTTTTCCACCACCACCGTCTGGTTGGGCTCGATGACGATGGCGGGTCCCTGCAAGCCCATGCCGGGCCTGAAATTTTCCCGCATCACCACCGGCGCGTCATGCCATTCGCCGCGGGCGTGGAAGCGGGTACGGCGCGCCTCGTCCGGCACCCCCTCGACCAGCGGCAGGTCGGGCTCGGCGATGCCCGCGCCGCCGCCCGCCGACATCACCTCAATGGCTTCCGCTACAATGGCTTTTTCCGGCGAGACGAAGCCGAACTGGGCGCGGTGCCGGGCCTCGAACTCGTCCCGCATGGCGGCGAGATCGGCGAGCGCCACGGGGATGGCGGTGTCGGTACCGGCATAGCGCAGATGCGCCTTTGCCTCGGTCTGCGCCTCGCCCGCCGCGATGCCCTGCCCGGCCAGCTCGCGGAGCGTCTCCGATGCCATATCTTCCTTGAAAGACAACAGCTTGGGCAACAGGTCCGGGGTCAGCGCCTCGCCCACCGACTTGGTGCGCTGGGCGCGCACCGAGGCCAGCCCCATGCCATAGGCCGAGAGCAGGCCGGAGAAGGGATGGATGAGCACCGTCGTCATGCCCAGGGCATCGGCGACGAGGCAGGCATGCTGGCCGCCGGCGCCACCGAAGCAGTTCAGGGCGTAGCGCGTCACGTCATAGCCGCGTTCCACCGAGATCTTCTTGATGGCGTTGGCCATGTTCTCGACCGCGATGGTCACGAAGCCGTCTGCCACCTGTTCCGGCGTGCGATCACCGCCGATCTCCTGCGCCATCGCAGCGAACATCTTGCGCACCACTTCCGCGTCGAGCGGCTGATCCTGCGCCGGCCCGAAGATCTTCGGGAAGAAATCCGGGATCAGCTTGCCCAACATCACGTTGGCGTCGGTCACCGCCAGCGGCCCGCCGCGGCGATAGCAGGCGGGGCCGGGATTGGCGCCGGCGCTGTCGGGACCCACGCGGAAGCGCGCGCCGTCATAATGCAGGATGGAGCCGCCCCCCGCCGCCACGGTGTGGATGCGCATCATGGGCGCGCGGATGCGCACGCCGGCCACCTCGGTATCGAAGGCGGTTTCGAGCTCCCCGTCATAGTGGCACACGTCCGTGGAGGTGCCGCCCATGTCGAAGCCGATAATGCGGGAAAAACCTGCCAGCGCACCGGTCTGCGCCGCCCCCACCACGCCGCCGGCGGGCCCCGAGAGCAGCGCATCCTTGCCCTGGAACAGGCCGGCGGCGGTCAGCCCGCCCGAGGACATCATGAACATGAGGCGGATGGCCTCCGCCGCCCCGTCCCCGCCTGAAAGCTCGTCCGCCACCTGGCCCACATAGCGGCGCAGGATGGGCGAGAGATAGGCGTCGGCGACCGTGGTGTCGCCACGCCCCACCAGCTTGATGAGCGGCGAGACCTCGTGGGAGACGGACACCTGCGGGAAGCCGATCTCCCGCGCCAGCGCCGCCACCTGCCGCTCGTGCTCGGGATAGCGGTAGCCGTGCATGAAGACGATGGCCACCGCCACGATGCCGTCCGCCTTCGCCGTCTCCAGCCGGGCGCGGACCACGGCGAGGTCAGGAGCTTCCTCCACCGTGCCATCGGCGCGCACCCGCTCATCCACCTCCACCACGCGCTCGAACAGCATGTCGGGCAGCACGATCTTCCTGGCGAAGATCTTCGGCCGGGCCTGGTAGCCGATGCGCAGGGCATCCCTGAAGCCGCGCGTGGTGACGAAGAGGGTGCGATCGCCCTTGCGCTCCAGAAGGGCATTGGTGGCGACCGTGGTGCCCATCTTCACGGCAGAAACCAGCCCCGGCGGAATGGCGGCGCCCGCCGGCAGGCCGAGGACCTCGCGGATGCCATGCACCGCCGCGTCGCGATAGGCCTCGGGATTTTCCGAGAGCACCTTGTGGGCGACCAGGCTGCCATCGGGCCTGCGGCCGACGATGTCGGTGAAGGTGCCGCCCCGGTCGATCCAGAACTCCCAGGACCCGGCGCCCTTCAGTCCGATCTCGCCAGCGGTGGTCATCCGCGCCAACTCCCGATGTTCCAGAGGATTTGAGCCTGAACGCCGGGCGCCCCGCCGGCAGGAGGGCCGGGGCGTGGCGTGCGTCTTGCTTAAGGTAAGGCGCAGTCGCCCCACCCACCGCAGCGTCCCTCAAGAAAGGCATGGCCATGATTTAACGTCAACATATCGTTGACAATTTATAGACACATCATGAGAATGCCATGATCCGCCGGAGAGCGGGGCGGCACCAGCCGCAAGAGGGGATCCGATGAGACACCAGACCTTCCCGCGCCCGGCGGAAGCCGGTCCATCGCGCCACCCCCGGCGGCCAGACCTTGCGCGCGCCCTGCGGAGGCTGCCATGATCCGCCGCCTCCTCGATGTCCTGTATCTCGTCGCCGGCTGGCTCGCCGGGCTGTTCCTGCTCGCCATCTTCGTGCTGATGATGCTGCTCTCGGTCGGGCGCATCGTCGGCTTCAACATTCCGTCGGGAGACGATTTCGTCGCCTGGTGCATGGCGGCGACCGCCTTCCTGGGCCTTGCCCACACCTTCCGCTCCGGCGAATTGATCCGCGTCGGCCTCGTCACCGACCGTATCAAGGGCCGGGCGAAGCGGATCGTTGAGCTGTTCTGCCTCGTTGTCGGCCTGTTCTCGGTGGGCTTCTTCGCCTGGCATGCGGTGATCCTCACATGGGATTCCTACCGCTTCAACGATATCTCGCAGGGCGTCGTGGCGGTGCCCCTGTTCCTGCCGCAGCTCGGCTATTCGGGCGGCCTCGTCATCCTCTTCATCGCCTTCGTGGACGAGTTCGTCCATGCCCTGAAGGGCGGCGTACCGCGCTACGAGAAGCCGCCGCCGGAAACCGCGGAGGAGCTGATCGAGCGCGCCATGCAGAGCGGGGTCTAGCCCATGGAAATGATCGAGATTTCCGGGCTCCTCCTGCTCCTCCTCCTGGGCCTCCTCGCCTCGGGCGTGTGGATCGCCATCGCCCTGCTCGTGGTGGGCTATGTGGGCATGCAGTTCGTCGCCGGCGGCATCCCGGCCGGCGCCGTGCTCGCCACCACCATCTGGGGCAATTCCGCCTCCTGGACGCTGGCGGCCCTGCCGCTGTTCGTCTGGATGGGGGAGATCCTGTTCCGCACCCGCCTGTCGGAGGAGATGTTCCGGGGCCTCGCCCCCTGGCTCAACTGGCTGCCCGGCCGGCTGATGCACGTGAACGTCATTGCCTGCGGTCTGTTCGGCTCGGTGTCCGGCTCCTCCGCCGCCACCTGTGCCACGGTGGCCAAGATCGCCCTGCCGGAGCTGAAGAAGCGCGGCTATGACGAGAATGTCAGCCTCGGCTCGCTGGCCGGTGCCGGCACGCTCGGCATCCTGATCCCGCCGTCCATCACCATGGTGGTCTATGCGGTGGCGGCCAACGTCTCCATCATCCAGGTGTTCCTGGCCGGCTTCCTGCCGGGCTTCCTGGTGATGGCGCTGTACAGCGGCTACATCATCGTCTGGTCGCTGCTGAACCCGTCGCGCACCCCACCCGCCGACCCGCCGCTGCCGTGGCGCGAGAAGCTGAGGGAATCCGCCAACCTCATCCCCGTCAGCCTGCTGATCATCTTCGTCTTCGCCGCGCTTCTGTTCGGCTGGGCCACGGCGACCGAATGCGCGGCCTGGGGTGTCGCCGGCTCGCTCGCCATCGCCTGGCGGCAGGGCTCCCTGTCCTGGCCGGCCTTCTGGGCCTCGGTGATGGGCGCGACGCGGCTGACCTGCATGATCATGCTGATCCTCGCCGGCGCTTCCTTCATGTCCACCTCCATGGCCTATACGGGCATCCCGGTGGCCCTCGCCCAGTGGGTGGACAGCCTCAACCTCTCCCCTTACGCGCTCATCGCCGCGCTCACCGTCATGTACATCGTGCTGGGCACGGCGCTCGACGGCCTGTCCATGATCGTTTTGACCACCTCGGTGGTGATCCCCATGATCAAGACCGCAGGCTTCGATCCGGTGTGGTTCGGCATCTTCCTGGTGCTGGTGGTGGAGATGGCGGAGGTGTCGCCGCCCGTGGGCTTCAACCTGTTCGTGCTGCAGACCATGTCGGGCAAGGATTCGAACACGGTGGCCCTCGCTTCCCTGCCGTTCTTCTTCCTTCTCGTGGCGGCAGTGGCCATCATCACGGTATTTCCGCAGATCGTCATGCTCCTGCCCGAGCTTGCCTACGGAAACTGATCGGGCCGGCCCCTCCCCGGATCCGCGAGGGCGCGAAACGTTGGATCAACCCGAAGGAGACCCTGGATGTCTGGATTGATGCGCATCTTCGGCCCGGCCCTCATGCTCGGCGCCCTCGTGCCGGGTACCCTGGCGTTCGCGGCCCCTGCCATGGCGCAGACCAAATGGAACCTGCCCTCGGCCTATCCCGCCGACAACCTCCACAGCGAGAACCTCGCCCAGTTCGCCAAGGACGTGGAGGCGGGCAGCGGCGGCAAGCTCTCCATCACGCTCCACCCCAACGCCTCCCTCTTCAAGGCGCCGGAGATCAAGCGCGCGGTGCAGACCGGGCAGGCGCAGGCCGGCGAGGTGCTGATCTCCCTGCACGAAAACGAGGATCCCATCTTCGGCGTGGACGTGGTGCCCTTCCTCGCCACCTCCTTCGAGCAGGCGAGGAAGCTGTGGGCCGCCTCCCGCCCTGCGGTGGAGAAGAAGCTCGCCTCGCAGGGCATCAAGGTGCTCTATGCCATGCCCTGGCCGCCCCAGGGCCTGTTCTCCAAGTCCCCCGTGGAGAAGATCGAGGACCTGAAGGGCGCCAAGTGGCGCGCCTACAATGCCGGCACCTCCCGCATCGGCGAGGCGGTGGGGGCGCAGGCGGTCACCGTCCAGCAGGCCGAACTGGCCCAGGCGCTCGCCACCGGCACCGTCACCGCCCTCATCACCTCCGGCGCCACCGGCTACGACGTGAAGATCTGGGAGAGCGTGCCCTATTTCTACGACATCCAGGCCTGGCTGCCGAAGAACGTGGTGTTCGTGAACCAGGCCGCCTTCGATGCGCTGGACAAGCCCACGCAGGAGGCCGTGCTGAAGGCCGCCGCCGCCGCCGAGGAGCGCGGCTGGAAGCTCTCGCAGGACAAGACCAGGTGGTATTATGAACAGCTCGCGGCCAAGGGCATCAAGATCACCCCGCCCAGCCCGCAGCTGAAGGCCGGCTTCGAGAAGATCGGCGCCACTCTCACCGATGCGTGGCTCGCCAAGGCGGGCGCGGACGGACAGAAGGTCATCGAGACCTACAAGAAGTGAGCGATCGGGCGACGGCCTGCCCGCCGCCCGGTTTCCCGCATTCCGCCTACCCACCCACGAGGCCGACGTGACCGCGCCCGACGCCAAGGACGGCAACAGCACCCCAGGGACGGCCCACGCAGGGACGGCCCGGGAGGCATCGCAAGGCCGCGCCGGCCCCGCCATCGTCTCCTCCGCCCATCTCGCGGAGGGCGCCCTGCCGACCCTCTCCGAGTTCGAGTTCGGCCTCAACATGCTGATCCATGCCTATGGCCGCTGGATGGTGCGCTGCATGGCGGCGGCGGGCGTGCCGGACCTCTCGCCCCTCGACGTGCAGGTGCTGCATCACGTGGTGCATCGCGACCGGCCGAAGACCATCGCCGATTTGTGCCTCGTGCTCGACGTGGAGGACACCCACCTCGTCACCTATGCGGCGAAGAAGCTGCAGGCGCTCGGCCTCGTCTCCTCCGGGCGGCGCGGCAAGGAGAAGACCCTCATCGCCTCCGACCAGGGCCGGGCCACCTGCGAGCGTTATCGCGAGGTGCGCGAGGCACTGCTCACCAATGCCGTGGTCGCCACCGGCATCCCGCCCGAGAAGCTCTCCGAGGTCGCTGCCCTCATGCGCACCCTCTCAGGCCATTACGACCAGGCGGCCCGTGCCGCCGCATCGCTCTGATCCGGACCCGCCGCCGGGGCCAGGGCGAGACATTTTCCACCGGATTTGCAATAAGATACCGCCAAATACCCCGACTCACCCCGCATGATGGAGGAAATGGGCGATCCGCCATCGGGAGGGACACGCAATGGTTTCCGTCCCGGCGGATCACACTCTATGATGCCTTCTGACGATGCGCGGAGGATGGACCCGGCGCCATGTGGCTTGACGACCAGCGCCCCCTCCGCTTCGGGGCGCCCGCCGATAGCGAGCGCCTGAGCGAAGGGGCCTTCCAGCCCTTTGGCATCGGGGAAGGATGCTCCGCGAACCGCGTGCCGGCAACCGAACTGGTGGGCGTCCGCCTGCCCTTCGGCCAGATGCGCAGCTTCGCCCGCAGCGGGCCAGACGGCCTGGGGCGGGGCCGCCGCGTCCTCGTCGTGGCGCCCATTGCCGGCGCCTATCCCTTCCTGATGCGCGACCTCATCGTGGCGCTTCTCGGCATCGCCGACACGGTGGCGGTCACCGACTGGCCCAATGCCCGCTACGTCCCGGTCTCGGCCGGCCGTTTCGGTTTCGCCGAAAACTGCATGGAGACCGCGCAGATGGCGCGCGCGCTGGCGGGCGATGACGGCGGCGTCCACATGGTCGGCGTCTGCCAGGGTGCGCTGCCGGCATTCGCCGCCGCCTGCCTGCTGGCCGCTGCCGGCCTGCCGCCGGCGAGCCTCAGCCTGATCGGCGGGCCCATCGACCCCTCGCGCAATCCCACCCGCCTGTGGCGCGTGCTGCAGGAGCGGTCGCTCGAGGCGCTGGAGCGGCAGGTGATCGAGACCGTGTCCTCCGCCTTTCCCGGTGCGGGGCGACGCATTTTTCCGGCCTGGCGGCAGATCGATGCCTTCGCCCTCTATCTGTGGCGCCAGAGTCTCTCGGGCGGTGACCTGCCGTTCCGCCTCGCCTTCGACGACGGCGACGACCCGCTGCGCTTTCCCCTGGCAAGATTGTGCTGGAACATGATGGACGTGGCTGGCGAGTTCTTCATGGAGAATGTCGCCACCGTGTTCCGCGAGAATGCGCTGGCCCGCGACCGCCTGACCATCGCCAACCAGGCGGTCCGCGGGGAAGCCCTCACCACCACCGCGCTCCTGACCATCGAAGGGGAGATGGACGACATTTCCGCCCGAACCCAGACCGAGGCGGCCCACGACCTGTGTGTCAACATCCCTGCCGGGCTGAAGCGGCAGGTGGTGGTGCCCAATGCGGGGCATTTCACGTTGTTCTACGGCCGGCGCATGCGCGAGATCGTGCTTCCCGCCCTTGCCGAGGTCATGGCCGCCGCCGAGGACAGTACCCGTCCGGCCGCCTGACCATACGGCGCGTCGGCGAGCCTTCGAGCGACGCGAAAGCCGGCCGCTTGACGGAACGCCTTGCAACTCCCGGGAGCCACCCTCCATCTCTTTGGACGGAGACGGATTCACCGCCATATCGCATCGCGATGGCGCTTCAATATGGGGGCATCGCCCTCGAAGCTGATGATAGAGAACGCGTTATCCGATCAGCTTGCGATGCAAGCAGATCGGATAACGCTCTAATGACCGCCGCGGCTTCCCCGGGCGGCAAGATGGCGGTGCAGCGTGCTGCGGTGGATGCCGAGCCTGCGCGCCGCTTCCGAGACATTGCCTTCGCAGGCGACGAGCGCCGCCTCGATGGTGGCCCGCGTCACCGCGCCCAGATCGCGCGCGGCAAGGTCCCGCGCAGCGGCGTCGCCCGGCGCGGCCGGCTGCGGCGATGGCCCCACGGACCGGCGCGCCGCACGCAGTTCCGCCGGCAGGTCCTCAACCCCCAGGATGTGGCCCGGCTCCGCCAGCGCCTGGAGCACGCGCAGGACACCCACCAGCTGGCGGAAATTGCCCGGCCAGTCGTGGCCCGCCAGCGCGGCGCGGCACTCGGCAGACAAAGCGGGGGCGTCGGGGCAAGGCCCGGCCAGTTCCGCCCACAGGCGGTCCACCAACACCTCGCGGTCGGCGAGGGTGCGCAGCGAGGGGAGCATCACCGTATACTGGGCGATGCGGAAATACAGGTCCGCCCGGAAGGCGCCCGCCTCCACCAGCTGCTTCAGGTCGCGGTGGGAGGCGCAGACCAGGGCGAAGTCCACCGCCACCGGCCGCCCGCCGCCGAGCGGCGTCACCTCGCGTTCCTGAAGCACGCGCAGCAGGCGGCTCTGGAGCGGGAGCGGCATGTCGCCGATCTCGTCGAGGAACAGCACCCCGCCGTCCGCCTCGCGGAACAGGCCCTTGAAGCCGGCGCGACGGGCACCGGTGAAGGCGCCTTCCTCATAGCCGAACAGCTCGGATTCGATGAGGCCCTCGGGCAGGGCCGCGCAATTGACCGCCGCGAACGGCCGGGCGCCCCGATTGCCACGCCGGTGCATCTGGCGTGCGAACACCTCCTTGCCGACACCGGTCTCGCCCTGGATCAGCACCGGCACGCCGGCTTCCATGAGGCGCACGGCGCGGCCGAGGTCCCGTTCCGTCGCGGCGTCGAAGCGCGGGCCCGGCGCCGGCGCCACGGGCGGGCGCGCGGGTGCGGGCTGTGGTTCTGCGGGCTGCGGCGCACGCGGCGAAAGGGTGCGGACCGGCGTGCCCTGACGCTCGAGGCGCATGATCACGTCGCCCCGGCGGGTGCGCACGCGCCGTTCTTCCCCGGCCTTGCCGAGGCTGCCCTCGAACAGGTCGCCGAAGCGCTTGGCCTCCAGCGCATCCCAGCCGAGGCCGAGCAAGGCAAGGCCCGGGCGGTTGGCGGCGATGAGGCGGTAATCCTCGAACACGAGGATGCCCTCGCGCGCCGTGCCGAGGAAGCTCGGATCGGCATGGAAGCGCACCAGGCTATGGTCGGGGAAGGCGCCCTCGAACATGCGGTGCTCCACCTGGCCGGCGGCCAGCTCCACCAGCGCCAGCGCGTGCAGATGCGGCACCGAGGCCGGGCCCGACAGGTCGAGCAGGCCCACCAGCTCTCCGAACGGATCGTGGATGGGGGCGGCGGCGCAGCTCAAGATACCGTTGGCCTCGGCATAATGCTCCGCCCCGCGCACCTCCACCGGGCGGCGCTCCACCAGCGCAGTGCCGATGGCGTTGGTGCCGGTCTCGGCCTCACTCCAGCTCACGCCCGGGCGCAGCGCCACCTTGGCGGCGCGGTCGGCGAAGTCGGCGCTACCCACGGTGTCCAGCACCAGCCCGGACGGATCAGTGAGGATGACGATGCTGTCGGCCGCGCGGGCGGCGGCGTGGAGCGCCTCCAGCTCGGGACGGCAGCGCCGGCGCAGGGCCTCATGGCGCTCACGCCGGGCGGCGAACTCGCTATCCGTCAACGGCTCCGCCCGCGGACGGGACTGCGGCCCGAGCCCCCGCGCGGCGCAGCGGGTCCAGGAGCGCAGGATCGGCTGCGCCAGCGCGTCCTCCGCCACCGGCGCGCCGGAGAAGAAGCGGCGGCGGGCCGCAAGGACCGCATCGGTCGAGGCGCAGGACGACAGTGCAGAGGTCGACACGGCAGGCGTCGGCACAGCAGGCATGTGGGTCCCTCGCTTGGCTTCGCTCCCTGAAACACCTGTCGCATTTTGCTACAGGTGTCGCAGCTCTTGTTCTTATGTGCGCCAGTCTGGCACGACTATTCGCTTCCCGTCCAGCGGACGTTCCGGCAAGGCTTGGCGGCCGCCAGCAAAATCAAGACAGGCCAGCATCTTCCCGCAGCGCAAATAAAGTCGTTTGGATACCCTGCAAGATCTGGCACGGGCGCTGCACACCATCTGCCGCATCAACCCTCGGGAGGGAACAATGAACATACCCGCATTCCTCGCCAGCCAGCACGCCTCGCCCTTCAAGCCGCGCTATGGCAACTTCATCGGCGGCGCCTTCGTGGAGCCGGTGCACGGCCGCTATTTCGAGAACACCTCCCCCATTACCGGCAAGGTGATCTGCGAGGTTCCGCGCTCGGACGAAGCCGATATCGAGCAGGCGCTGGACGCCGCCCACGCCGCCAAGAGGGCTTGGGGCCGCACCCCCGCCGCCGACCGCGCTTTGGTGCTGCTCAAGATCGCCGACCGCATGGAGGCGAACCTCGACCTGCTCGCCCGCGCCGAGACCTGGGACAACGGCAAGCCCATCCGCGAGACCACCGCCGCCGACATCCCGCTCGCCATCGACCATTTCCGCTATTTCGCGGCCTGCGTGCGGGCGCAGGAAGGCTCGCTCTCCGAGATCGACCACGACACCGTCGCCTACCACTATCACGAGCCCCTCGGCGTGGTGGGCCAGATCATTCCGTGGAACTTCCCCATCCTGATGGCGGCGTGGAAGCTCGCCCCGGCGCTCGCCGCCGGCAATTGCGTGGTGCTGAAGCCCGCCGAGCAGACCCCCGCCTCCATCCTGGTGCTGGCCGAGCTGATCGCCGACATCCTGCCCCCCGGCACGCTCAACATCGTCAACGGCTTTGGCCTCGAGGCCGGCAAGCCGCTCGCCTCCTCTACCCGCATCTCCAAGATCGCCTTCACCGGCGAGACCGGCACCGGCCGCCTCATCATGGGCTATGCCAGCCAGAACCTCATCCCGGTGACGCTGGAACTGGGCGGCAAGTCGCCCAACATCTTCTTCGACGACGTGGCGGCCCAGGACGACGACTTCCTCGACAAGGCGGTGGAAGGCTTCGTCATGTTCGCCCTCAACCAGGGCGAGGTGTGCACCTGCCCCAGCCGCGCGCTGGTGCAGGAAAGCATCTTCGACCGCTTCATGGAGAAGGCGCTGGCCCGCGTCGCCGCCATCAAGCAGGGCTCGCCGCTCGATCCGGAGACCATGATCGGCGCGCAGGCCTCCTCGGAGCAGATGCACAAGATCCTCTCCTATATCGACATCGGCCGGGCCGAAGGCGCCCAGGTGCTGGCAGGTGGCGAGCGCAACGTGCTGGAGGGCGACCTCTCGGAAGGCTTCTACGTGAAGCCCACCGTGTTCTTCGGCACCAACAACATGCGCGTCTTCCAGGAGGAGATCTTCGGCCCCGTCGTGTCGGTGGCGACCTTCAAGGACGAGGAAGAGGCCCTCGCCATCGCCAACGACACGCTGTTCGGCCTCGGCGCCGGCGTGTGGACCCGCGACGGCTCGCGCGCCTACCGCATGGGCCGCGAGATCCAGGCCGGCCGGGTGTGGACCAACTGCTACCACGCCTATCCCGCCCATGCGGCGTTCGGCGGCTACAAGCAGTCCGGCATCGGCCGCGAGACCCACAAGATGATGCTCGACCACTACCAGCAGACCAAGAACCTGCTGGTGAGCTACAGCCCCAAGAAGCTCGGTTTCTTCTGAGCGCGGCTTCTTCCAGGAGCGGGGGCTGCCGGCGCGGGGGCCGGCAGCATCCTTCCCTTGCCCCCCTCCCGGGGCATCTCGCCGGAGGCGGTCTTCGCCAACCCGCGCCGGGAGACATGAATGGATGGCCTGGGCTTGTCCCCGCTCCGGCCCTCCGTCTCCCGCCGCCTCCGGTCTTTTCTTTTCGTTCCGCGTTTCTCAACCCGCGCGAAGGATGGAGGCCGACAGTCATGGCTTGCGCCGCAGACCCGTTTCCCCCGGGTCTGCGGCGTCGGCGTTTGCACGCCGGTCCCGGCTCAATCCCTGCCGGCGCGCAGCAGCGCGAGAAGGCCGGTGAGCAGCGCCAGGGGCGTCGGCGGGCAGCCGGGTATCCTGAGGTCCACCGGCAGCACGGCCTCCACGCCGCCGGCGCAGGCATAGCCGCCGGCGAAGACGCCGCCAGTGATGGCGCAGTCGCCGGCCGCCACCACCCATTTGGGCGCGGGCGTCGCGTCGTAGGTGCGCTTCAGCGCCTCGGCCATGTTCTTCGCCACCGGCCCGGTCACCAGCAGCACGTCCGCATGGCGGGGCGAGGCGACGAAATGGAGGCCGAAGCGCTCCAGGTCGTAGAAGGCATTGCCCAGCGCGTGGATCTCCAGCTCGCAGCCGTTGCACGAGCCCGCATCCACCTCGCGGATGGACAGGCTGCGCCCGAGCCGCGCCCGAGCCGCCGCATTGAGCTCGGCGGCGAGCTGTTCCACCGCCACGTCTTCCGGAGCGGCCTCCGTGAGGGGGGCTTTCAGCAGCCCTTGGAGCAGGAGCTTGCGCATGATGGCCCCTAGAGATCCACGCCCGAATAGGAGCAGTTGAAGGATTTGTTGCAGAGGGGGAAGTCGGCGACGATGTTGCCCTCGATGGCGGTTTCCAAAAGCGGCCACTGGAACCAGGACGGATCACGCAGATGCGCACGCCGCACGCGTCCGTCCGCCGCCAGCGCCACGAAGGCCAGCACGTCGCCGCGGAAGCCCTCCACCACCGCAAGGCCCTCTCCGGGACCTGCCGGAATCTCGGTCGCGACCGGGCCGTCGGGCAGGGTATCGAGCAGGCGGACCACGAGGCCGAGGCTCTCCTCCACCTCGCGGATGCGCACCCAGATGCGCGCGTTCACGTCGCCCTCGGGCCGCACCGCCACCTCGAACGGCAGGCGGTCATAGGGGGGATAGGCGAAGGCCCGCCGCGCATCGAAGGGACGGCCGGAGGCGCGGCCCACATAGCCGCCCGCCCCGAACTGGCGGACGTAATCCGGCCGGGTGAAGCCGGTGCCCACGGTGCGGTCCTGCAGCGAGGCGGTGTTGTCGTAGAGCTCCACCAGCGCCGGGAAGGCGGCGCGCACCTCGGACACCAGCACGCGGATGGCCGAGATGCCGTCGCGCGCCAGATCCACCGCCACCCCGCCGGGGATGACGCCATCCATCATCAGGCGATGGCCGAAGGCGCGCGCAGACACGCGCAGCACCTTCTCGCGCAGCACGCCGCAATGGGCCAGCATCAGCGCAAAGGCGGCATCGTTGCAGATGGCGCCGATGTCGCCGAGATGGTTGGCAAGGCGCTCCAGCTCCGCCATCACCCCGCGCAGGGCATGGGCCCGCGCCGGCACGGCGACGCCGCGCGCCGCCTCCACCGCGCGGCAGAAGGCCAGCGCATAGGCCACCGTGCTGTCGCCGGACTGGCGCCCGGCAAGCCGCGCCGCCTGCGCCACGTCCGCGCCGGCCACCAGGCGCTCGATGCCCTTGTGCACGTAGCCGAGGCGCTCCTCCAGCCGCACCACCGCCTCGCCATAGCAGGAGAAGCGGAAATGGCCGGGCTCGATGATGCCAGCATGGACCGGGCCCACCGGGATCTGGTGCAGCCCCTCCCCTTCCGCGGCAAGGAAGGCATAAGTATCGCCCGCCGGTTCCGCCGGCAGGGGAGTCCCCAGCGGATGGCGCACGCCCCAGCGGCCATGGTCGAGCCAGGCGCGATCGTCGGGAGCGCCCTCGGGCACCAGGCCATAGAGGTCGCGCACGGTGCGCTCCAGCCTTGCTGCCGGCGGGTGATGGCGCGCCACCGAGGGGAACGCGCCGCCGGCGCAGGCATAGGTGGCCACGGCCAGCCGGCCGGCCGCCTCGTCCAGCAGCGCCATGTGCACGGCGCCCGCATCGCCCCACAGGCCCATGAGCACCAGATCGCCGGCCGCCAGATGCCCGGCGAGGGCCGTCCACTGCTCCGCGCTCACCTCGCCGCGCGGGAAGGGGCGGCAGGGGCCGGCGCGGCGGCCGCTTTCCAGAAGCTGTGCGAAGCTCTCCATGGCGCGCCCCTAGCCCAATAGCCCGGCCACGTGCCGGAACCACGCCACCAGCGGCGGCGGCAGATAGAGCCCGGCCACCAGCACCAATGTCAGATGCACCGCCATGGGCAGATAGCTCGCCTTCACCTTGTCGCTGCCGGGGCTGGGGGCGCCGAAGGCGATGCCGGAGAGCTTCGCCATCAGCGCGCCGAAGGCAAGGAGCAGCCCCGCCACCAGCGGCAGGGCGAGCCAGGGCCGATGCGCGAAAGCGGAGGTCACCAGCAGGAACTCGCTCATGAACACGCCGGCCGGCGGCAGGCCGGCAATGGCCGCCACCGCCACCACGAGCCCCCAGCCCAGCGCCGGGTGGGAGGTGGTGAGGCCGCGGATGTCGGCGAGCTTCTGCGTGCCCTTCACCTGGCACACATGGCCCACCGCGAAGAAAATGGCCGACTTGGTGAGGCTGTGCATGGTCATGTGCAGCAGCCCGGCGAAATTGGCGACGGGCCCGCCGAGCCCGAAGGCGAAGGCGATGAGGCCCATATGCTCGATGGAGGAATAGGCGAACAGCCGCTTGATGTCCCGCCGCCGGTACAGCATGAAGCCGGCGAGCAGCAGCGAGGCGAGGCCCATGGCCATCATCAGCGGCCCCGGCGCCAGCGTGCCGGGATGGGCCGCCATCAAGAGCTTGAAGCGCAGCACCGCATAGAGCGCCACGTTGAGCAGCAGCCCCGACAGCACCGCCGAGATGGGGGTGGGGCCTTCCGAATGGGCATCGGGCAGCCACGCATGGAGCGGAGCAAGGCCCACCTTGGTGCCGTAGCCGAGCAGCAGGAACACGAAGGCGACGTTGAGCAGCGCCGGGTCGAAATCCCGCGCGCGCTTCATCAGCACGCTCCAGATCATGCCGTCCGGTCCCTCGCCCACCACCGGCTGGGCCACCATGTAGACGAGGATGGTGCCGAACAGCGCGAGCGCGATGCCCACCGAGCCCAGCATGAAATATTTCCACGCCGCCTCGATGGCCGCCTCGGTGCGATAGAGGCCCACCATCAGCACGGTGGTGAGGGTCGCCACCTCGATAGCCACCCACATGACGCCGAGATTGTTGGAGAGCAGAGCCAGGTTCATGGCCGCCAGCAGCGCCTGGTACATGGCGTGGTAGAAGCGCAGGTGCAGCGGCGTGAGGCGCCCGGTCTCCAGTTCGTGGCCGATGTAGCTCGCCGAGAACACGCTGGTGGTGAAGGCCACGAAGGTGTTCAGCACCACGAACACGATGTTGAGGTCGTCCACGATCAGGAACGGCCCGGCGATGCGCGGCGCCATCAGCAGCGCCAGGGCGGTGAGGAACGTCAGGGCGCAGGCGCCCACGTTCAGGGCGGCCGAGACCCGATAGGACGGGACCAGCGCCAGCAGCACCGCCGCGGCAGCCGGGATGGCGAGGATGACCGGCGCGGGATCGAACGGCAGCGCCGCGAGGGCGGTCATCATGCGCGCCCTCCCCGGAAGCGGTCGAGGGCGTCCACGTCCACGGTGTCGAACCGCTCGCGGATGCGGAACAGGAAGATGCCGATGACGATGAAGGCGATGAGCACGGAGAAGGCCACCGAGATCTCCACCACCAGCGGCATGCCCCTGGCCCCCGTGGCGGCGAGGATGAGGCCGTTCTCCAGCGACATGAAGCCCACCACCTGGCTCACCGCATTGCGCCGCGTCACCATCATCAGGAGGCCCAGCAGCACTACCGAGAGGGCGAAGGCGAGGTCCTCCCGCGCCAGCGCGTCGGCAGCGGGGGTGGCCTTGAGCATTACCACCATGGACAGGGCGACCAAGGCGATGCCGGCGAGCATGGTGGGGCCGGTGGCGACCACCGTCTCCACCTCCCGGTGGATGCCGAGCCGCGCCACCATGCGGTGCAGCGCCACCGGGATCACCAGCGCCTTGAACACGAGGGCGATGAACGCGGTGAGGTAGAGGTGCGGCGCGTCCTGGGCGTAGGCCTGCCATGCCACCGCCAGCGCCAGAGCCACCGCCTGGAGCGCGAACACGTTGAGGAGGGCGTAGAGCCGGTCCTGGTAGAGCATCAGGAAGGAAATGAGCACCAGCGCGCCGGCGAACAGGTGGGCGACGTCGAAGACGAGGTTGGGGGTGATGGCGTGCTCGATCATCACAGGATCCCCGACACGAACAGCAGCAGCGTTCCCAAAAGCCCGAGCATCAGCGCGGCGCCGAGGAAGTCGGGCACGCGGAACACCCGCATCTTGGCGATGGAGGTCTCGAACACGGCGACCAGCAGCGCCCCCACCGCGAGCTTGCCGCCATAGGTCGCCATGCCCAGCACCATCGCGGAGGGACCCGCCCCCACCGGAGCAAGGCCCCACGGCACGAACACGCAGGCGACGAGGGAGAGGAACAGCAGCAGCTTGAGCTGTGCCGCCAGTTCGATCAGCGCCAGGTGACGGCCGGAATATTCCAGCACCATGGCCTCGTGCACCATGGTCAGCTCCAGGTGGGTGGAGGGATTGTCCACCGGGATGCGGCCATTCTCCGCCACCGCCACCATGAGCAGCGCCACCAGCGCCAGCGCCAGCGACACCCTGAGGCCCACGCCCGCCAGCATCACCGAGGCGATGGTGGACAGCTGGGTCGAATGGGCGACAAGGGCGAGGGAGAACACGATCATGATCATGGCCGGCTCGGCGAGGGAGGAGATCATCACCTCCCGGCTCGATCCGAGGCCGCCGAAGCTGGTGCCCACATCCATGCCGGCCAGCGCCAGGAAGAAGCGCGCCGAGCCGATGAGGGCGGTGATCGCGATGAGGTCCGCCGACCAGGAGAAGATCAGCCCGGTGGCGAAGGTGGGCACCAGCGCCGCCGCCACCCAGGTGGCCGCGAACACGAGATAGGGCACCACGCGGAACAGCCAGGAGGCGTTCTCGGCCAGCACCACCTCCTTGCGCATCAGCCGCGCCAGATCGCGATAGGGCTGGAGGACGGAGGCGCCCCGGCGGCGCGTGAGGCGCGCCTTCGCCTTGCGCACCAGCCCGGTCAGGAGCGGGGCGAGGGCGAGCACCAGAAGCATCTGCGTGCCCTGCACGAGGAGGTTCGCCATCAGGTCCATAGGGCGAGCACCAGAAGCAGCAGCACCAGGGCCGAGAAGACGAGGCCCAGATACTGGCGGATGGTGAGGTATTGCAGCTTGTTCGCCCGCTCGGCCACGGCGCCCACCGCCGCCGTCAGCGGCAGGAACAGGAAGGCCCAGGCCGGGTCCCGCGCACTGGTCGAGATGCGGGCGGGGGTGAGCGCGCCGGGGGGCGGCATCTCCACCGTCTCGCGGGCCGCGAACAGGCCACGCGCGAACACGCGACGGATGGGCTGGGCGAAGGAGGCGGCGGAATATTGCGCCAGCGGGCTGGCATTGGGGAAGCCGCAATCCCACGGCGGCGCCCGCCGCACCGCGCGCGAGGCGAAGCGGTGGATGACGACCGCGGCGATGAGCGCCGACACCGCCGAGAAGCCGAACACCAGCAGCGCATTGTAGGAACTGCGGCTCTCCGCCACCGGGATGATGGAGAGCCACGCCACGGACCTCTGGGACGGCATGGTCTCGCCGATGAGGCCCGCCACCGCCGGCTGGAGCGCGTCGATGAAGAGGCCCGGCAGCAGGCCCGCGCCCACGCACACCGCGGCGAGCGCGATCATGGCGGCACGGGAGAAGGCGTCCACCTCGTGGGCCTCGGCCGCGTTGGGGCTGCGCGCCCGGCCGAGGAAGGCGATGCCGTAGAGCCGCACGAAGCAGGCGGCGGCGAGCGCGGCGGCGAGCGCCATCAGCGCGCCGACCGCCGGCACCATCAGCCGCAGCCCCCAGGCCGGCAGGTCCGGGCTCAGCAGCACCGCCTGGAACACCAGCCATTCCGAGGCGAAGCCGTTGAGCGGCGGCAAAGCCGAGATGGCGGCGCAGCCGATCAGCATCACCGCGCTGGTCACCGGCATGCGGTGGATGAGGCCGCCCAGGTCCTCCATCTGCCGCGTGCCGGTGGCGGTGAGCACCGCGCCGGCGCCGAAGAACAAAAGGCTCTTCATGGCCGCGTGGTTGAGCACATGGAACAGGGCGGCGGTGAGCGCCAACGCCGCGGCGGCGGGAAAGCCGTTGGCCGAGAAGGCGAGCGCCAGCCCGAGGCCGACGAAGACGAGGCCGATATTCTCGATGGTCGAATAAGCGAGCACGCGCTTGATGTCGTTCTGCAGCAGCGCCTGCAGCACGCCGATCACCGCCGCGACGCCGCCGGCCGCCAGCACCGGGATGCCCCACCACCAGTCGGGCGGCCCCGAGAGGTCGAGCACGATGCGGATGAAGCCGTAGACCGCCACCTTGGTCATCACGCCGCTCATGAGGGCGGAGACGTGGCTGGGCGCGGCAGGATGGGCCAAAGGCAGCCAGACATGCAGCGGCACCAGGCCCGCCTTGGAGCCGGCCCCCAGCATGGCGAGCGCCAGCACCAGCGCGGCGGCGATGCCCACAGGCGGC
Organism: Xanthobacter autotrophicus; assembly: GCF_030015065.1. Classification (GTDB taxonomy): domain Bacteria; phylum Pseudomonadota; class Alphaproteobacteria; order Rhizobiales; family Xanthobacteraceae; genus Xanthobacter; species Xanthobacter autotrophicus_D. The sequence continues at coordinate 23,164 of NZ_JAIVFN010000044.1, forward strand.
GCCTCGCGCATGGCGTCGAAGGCATAGCCGCCCCCGGAGCCGGCGGCGAGCAGGCCGAAGGCCAGCATCAGCGCCAGCGTGCCGAAGGACGCCATGAGGATGTAGACGAGGCCGGCGCGCACATTGCCCGCCTCCTTGTCGTGGGCCACCACCAGAGCCCATGACGCCAGCGACATGAACTCCCAGGACAGGAGGAAGGTGTAGGCGTCGTCCGCCAGCAGCACCATGTTCATGCCGGCAAGGAAGGCCGGGAAGAAGGGCAGCACGCGCGCGGGCGCATGGTCGTGCCTGCCGTAGCCGAGGCCGTAGAGGCTGGCCGCCGCGCCGCCGAGATTGACCACGGCGAGGAAGAAGGCGGAGAGCGCATCGAGCCGCAGGTGCGCCCCGATCCACGGAATGCCCAAGGGCAGCACGATCCCGGCCGGCGGCGCCGCGATGGCTGTGAGCGCGGACAGGCCGGCCACCAGCGTCACCGCCAGCGCGCCGCCATAGATGAGGGACCGGCCCGCGGGGCGGCTTGCCATCGCCACCCCGAGCAGGCCCAAGGCCAGCAACGCCACCACGGCGACGAGGGCGACGAGGAGCTGGCCGTTCAGGAGAAGCCGGGTGGCGAAGGCGGCCTCGGACATGGCCTATTCCTCCCCCGCCGGGCGCCACGCGGACCCGGGCGGCGGGACACGCAGGCGCACGCCGCGTCCGCCGCCGGCCTCGCTGACGGCACCTTCGCCGATGAGCTCGACGCCCGCCGCCTCCAGCCCGCCCACCAGCTTCATGAGCGAATCCACATTGCCGCGGATGACGCCGTCGCTCGCTTCCATGCGCTGGATGGTGGGCAAGGAGAGGCCGCTCAAGGCCGCGAGCGCGCGCTGGTCCAGGCCGAGAAGGGCCCGGGCGGCGCGAAGCTGGGCGGCAGTGATCATGGCGACCAAAAGGGAAGCGTGGAGCGTGACTTCTCCTGCTTACGCCTCCCCTATTCATCATTCAAGCATCACTTATGATGTACAGGACATCATAAAGTCGGAGCCATGCCCCGCCGATGCGGATGCCGCATCGTATCAGGGACACGTGCCGCCTGTGATGACGCGGGCATGGTCGCGATCAACCGACCGCGACCATGCAGGAGCGGGGATCACGCCTCGCGGATGTCGTTGGCCGCGCGGGCGAGGATCTCGACGATCCGCGTCTCGGCGCCGCGATTGGCCTCCAGCTTCTGCTGGGACACGTCCCGCAGGTTCTCGAGGGCGGCTTCCACGAGGCGGGGCAGCTCGGCGCCTTGGCTCGGGCCGCTCTCGCTCCAGCCCATCCACTTGCGCACCCGGCCCATCCTGAGGCCGATCTCCGACAGGCGTCCGATGATGGCATCGGCGAAGTCGCGGTTCTCGGCGAGATGGGTGCGGCCCTCCTCGGTGATGGCATAGCGCTTCTTCGCACCGTCCGCCTCCGAGGTCACGTAGCCGGTCTCCTCCAGGAAGGTGAGGGTCGGATAGACCACGCCCGGGCTCGGCGAATACCAGCCCGCGGTCTTCTCCTCGATCACCTTGATGATCTCGTAGCCGTGCCGCGGCTGCTCTGCGATGAGCGACAGGGCCAGCAGCTTCAGGTCGCCCTGCGCCAGCATGCGGCCGATGCGGAACATGTCACCGCCGCCCCGTCCGCCACGGCCGCCACCGCGATGGCCGCCGAATTCCCCGCCGCGGCCCGGGCCGCCGGCATGCCGCATCTCGTCCCAGTCCCCCCGCTGGCCGCGTTCGCCGCCATGGTGTCCGTCACGTCTGCATCCAAACATCATTCGTCTCCTAAGATATGTCGTAAGATACAACGATACGGTTTATATCGTTCGATATATCTGAAACGCAAGAGCATGGTGGCGGTTCCCGTTCAGGTTTTTTTGAAGGGCGCGCGTCCAGAACTGGAGGCGCCTGTCTCCGGAGTGCGTCCATGGCCATGAGCGATGAGCAGAAAGCCGCCCGCGCCGCCCACGGCCTGCTCGGCGCCGTGACGCCGGACGTGGGCGCGGCCGTCGAGGCCTGGCTCGCCCGCCTCGCCCACGAGCGCCGGCTTTCGGCCAAGACCCTGGAAGCCTATGCCCGCGACCTCTCCGTGGTGCTGTTGCGCCTCACCGATCATCTCGGCATGCGCCCGGGCCTGAGCGATCTCGCCGCCCTCACCCCCGCCGACGTGCGCGCCGTGCTCGCCGCCCGCCGGGCGGACGGGGTGGCGCCGCGCACGCTGGTGCGCCTGCTCGCCGCCGCGCGCTCCTTCGGCCGGCACCTGGAGCGGGAGGGGTTGGGCAAGGTGGGGGCCCTCACCGCCGTGCGCGCGCCCAAGGTGCCGCGCAGCCTGCCCAAGCCCGTCCCGGTCGCCGCCGCCCGCGCCCTGTCCGATCCCGCCACCCGCGCCGGGGAGGATCGCGAGCCCTGGGTGCTGGCGCGCGACGCGGCGGTCATCGCCTTGCTCTACGGGGCGGGGCTGCGCATCTCGGAAGCCCTGGGCCTGACATCCCGCGACGTGCCGCCGGACGCCGAAGCCATCACCGTCACCGGCAAGGGGCGCAAGACGCGCATGGTCCCGCTCATCGCGCCGGTGCGCCGGTCCATCGCCGAATACCGCGCCATCTGCCCCCACGCCCTCGGGCCGGAGGGGCCGTTGTTTCGCGGCACGCGGGGCGGGCCGCTCTCGCCGCGCATCGTCCAGCTGGCGGTGGAGCGCATGCGCGGCGCCCTCGGCCTGCCGCAGAGCGCCACGCCCCACGCTTTGCGCCATGCCTTCGCCACGCACCTGCTGTCGCGCGGCGGGGAGATCCGCGCCATCCAGGAGCTATTGGGCCACGCCTCGCTCTCCACCACGCAGATCTACACCGAGGTGGACACCACCGCGCTGATGGCCGCCTGGCGCTCGGCCCATCCGCGCTCCGGCGCGTCGGACACGTGATGCAGCGTCGAGCCGCCTGAAAGGAGACCGCATGAGCTTCCCGCCCGTCCGCCCGGTCATCGAGCATCTGTCCATCACCACCGTGGACCTGCCGCGCGCGGTGCGCTTCTACGATGCCGTGCTGGCGCCGCTGGGCCTGGTGCGGGTGGCCGATTATGACGAGCCGGAGGGCGCCTCCGCCTGCTGGGGGCCGCCGGGCACAATCCCCGCCCCGGAGGGCGCCATCGGCGCCGCGCCGTTCTGGGTGCAGCTGCGCGAGGAGCCGGTTTCCCCGCCGCCGGGCACGCACATCGCCTTCTGCGCGCCGGATGAGGCCGCCGTCGCCGCCTTCCATGCGGCGGGGCTTGCCGCCGGCGGGACCGATTACGGCGCGCCGGGCCTGCGGCCCCAGTATGGGCCGGGCTATTACGCCGCCTTCCTGCAGGACCCGGACGGCTGGCGCATCGAGGCGGTGACGTACGTCTGAGGGCTGCGCGCCCGCCGGGCGCCGGCCGGCGATGGCGCCATGGCTGCGCTCAAGGGTGCGCGGGATCGTGATCGGATCGCGACCGAGGGAGGGTTCGCGCCGCAGCCGGTCCATGGCTTAATTTCCGCGTGCCCCCCGATGAAAGGCCAGGAGAAAGAGATGAAGCGGATGGCTTTCACCTTGTGCGCCCTGACCCTGCTTGCCGGCACCGCTCCCGCCTTTGCGGGCGGCGCGGGCTGCGCCGGCATGACCAATGCGTCGTCCGGCGCGACGACCACGACCGCGAGCACGCCCGTCACACCGAAGGGTGGCTGACAAGCGGGTTCTGTTTCAGGCGATCACCATCTTCAAGGGACCTCCATTGCCCTCCGGCCTCAAGCCGGAGGGCTTTTTTCTGGAGATCAGGCCTTCTTCGCGGACCGCCCGGCCTGCGCCCCGGCCCAGGACCGGAGCGCAGGCACAGCTCATTGAGTTCTGGATCGACTCCTCGAACCGAATGGGTGCCAGCCGTTTTGGTCGATCCAATAGCAAAGGCCGGTGAGCGGGGCTCACCGGCCTCGGGTGCCTGCGTGGCGATTGAGCGAAGCCCTTCCGGCACCGGTCGAGGATCGGTGCCGCTGGCCTCACATGTGGATGGCGCGCTTTTCCACGGCCATGGCCGCTTCCTTCACCGCTTCCGAGCGGGTGGGATGGGCATGGCAGGTGCGGGCGAGGTCTTCCGACGAGCCGCCGAACTCCATGAGCACGGCGCATTCGTGGATCATCTCGCCGGCCTCGGGGCCGATGATGTGGGCGCCCAGCACCTTGTCGGTGGCGGCGTCCGCAATGATCTTCACGAAGCCGTCCGTGGTGTTGTTCACCTTGGTGCGGCCGTTGGCGGTGAAGGGGAACTTGCCCACCTTGTAGGCCACGCCCGCGGCCTTCAGGTCGTCCTCGGTCTTGCCGACCGACGCCACCTCCGGGAAGGTGTAGACCACGCCGGGGATCACGTCATAGTTCACGTGCCCGGCCTTGCCGGCCAGCAGCTCCGCCAGCGCCACGCCCTCATCCTCGGCCTTGTGGGCGAGCATGGGGCCGACGATCACGTCGCCGATGGCATAGATGCCCGGCACGTTGGTGGCGAAGTGATGGTCCGTGACCACCCGGCCACGCGGGTCCTTGGCGACGCCGGCCTCTTCGAGGCCGAGGCCCGCGGTATAGGGAATGCGGCCGATGGCCACCAGCACCACGTCCGCCTCGATCACCTCGGCCGCGCCACCGGCCGCCGGCTCCACCGACACCTTCAGGGTCTTGCCCGAGGTGTCCACACCGGTGACCTTGGTGCCGAGCTTGAAGGCGAAGCCCTGCTTGTCGAGGATGCGCTGGAAGCTCTTGGCCACGTCGCTGTCCATGCCGGGCAGGATGCGGTCGAGGAATTCCACCACCGTCACCTGCGCGCCGAGGCGGCGCCACACCGAGCCCAGCTCCAGGCCGATGACGCCGGCGCCCACCACCAGCAGCTTGCCCGGCACCTTCGGCAGCGACAGCGCGCCGGTGGAGGAGACGATGCGCTGCTCGTCGATGGTCACGCCCGGCAGCGGCGCCACGTCCGAGCCGGTGGCGATGACGATGTTCTTGGTCTCCAGCACCTCGACCTTGCCGTCGGCGTTCAGTGTCACCTCGACCTTGCCGGTGCCGAGGATCTTAGCCACGCCCATATAGACGTCGACCTTGTTCTTCTTCAGCAGGAACTCGACGCCCTTCACATTGCCGTCCACGCCCTTGTCCTTGAAGGCGAGCATGGCCTTCAGGTCGAGCTTGGGGGCCGGGACGCCGATGCCCATCTCGCCGAACTTGTGGCCGGCTTCCTCGAACAGCTCGGAGGCGTAGAGCAGCGCCTTCGAGGGGATGCAGCCCACATTGAGGCAGGTGCCGCCATGGGTGCCGCGCTTCTCCACCACGGCCACCTTGAGGCCGAGCTGGGCCGCGCGAATGGCACACACATAGCCGCCGGGGCCGGTACCGATGACGGTGAGATCGTAGGACATCGCTTTAGTCTCCGGACCTCAAGTAAAGCCGCCGCCCATGATCCGGGACCGCATCAATGACGCGTCCGACCGACCGGCTCCATTCGAGGTGATTTAAGTCCACTTCCAAGCCCGGGAGGCTGGAACCTTGGTTGCGTGGCGCCGCACGTTCAAGCCGCCGCACCGGTCGAGGCAGTCGGTTTCGGCAGGGTCCCGAAGAACCGGGAGCCCGCTTTGTGGAGCGGGCTCCTGGCACGATCCTCACAGATCCAGCACGAGCCGCGCGGGATCCTCCAGGGTCTCCTTGACGCGCACCAGGAAGGTCACGGCCTCGCGGCCGTCGACGATGCGGTGGTCGTAGGAGAGGGCGAGGTACATCATGGGGCGGATCACCACCTGGCCCTTGATGGCCACCGGGCGCTCCTCGATGCGGTGCATGCCGAGGATGCCCGACTGCGGCGCATTGAGGATGGGGGTGGACATCAGCGAGCCGTAGATGCCGCCATTGGTGATGGTGAAGGTGCCGCCCTGCATCTCCTCGATGCCGAGCTTGCCGTCGCGCGCCTTCTTGCCGAAGCCGGCGATGGCCTTCTCGATCTCCGCCACCGAGAGCTGGTCGGCGTCACGCACCACCGGAACCACGAGGCCCTTCTCGGTGCCCACCGCGATGCCGATGTTGTAGTAGTTCTTGTAGACGAGGTCCTGGCCGTCGATTTCGGCATTCACCGCGGGCAGGTCCTTCAGGGCGGCGATGACCGCCTTGGTGAAGAAGCCCATGAAGCCGAGCTTGGTGCCGTGCTTCTTCTCGAACGCATCCTTGAACTGGGCGCGCAGGCTCATCACGGCGGTCATGTCCACGTCGTTGAACGTGGTGAGCATGGCCGCGGTATTCTGCGCATCCTTCAGGCGCCGCGCGATGGTCTGGCGCAGCTTGGTCATCTTGACCCGCTCCTCGCGCACCGCATCGCCGGGGACCGAGGGCGCGCGCGCCGCGACCGGGGCGGCAGCGGGAGCAGCGGCGGCGCCGGCTGCGATGGCGGCCAGCATGTCACCCTTGGTGACGCGGCCATCCTTGCCGGAACCGGCGACGCCCGACGGATCAACGCCGCCCTCGGCGGCGATGCGGCCCACGGCCGGGCCGTTGGCGCCGGACGCGGCAGCAGCGGCAGGCGCCGCAACGGGAGCCGGCGCAGGGGCCGCAGCGGCGGGAGCCGGAGCGGCGGCGGCGGGAGCCGGAGCGACAGCGGCACCGTCGCCGCCGATGGAGCCGAGCAGGGCGCCGACGCCCACCGTGTCGCCGTCCTTGGCCACGATCTCGGCCAGGACGCCTGCGGCGGGAGCGGGCACCTCGACCGTCACCTTGTCGGTCTCGAGCTCCACCAGCGGCTCATCGGCCTTGACGGCATCGCCGGGCTTCTTGAACCACTTGCCGATGGTCGCCTCGGTAACGGACTCGCCCAGGGTGGGCACGCGGATCTCGGTGGTCATTGCGTTCGCCCCTGTGTGGGGCCTCCCTCAACTATCGGCAGGTGACTGGGCATCAGCAGCCGGGCCAGCCACCCGGCGCTGAATGAGCGACAGGATGGGCATCACCTCATAGGCGAAGCCCAGCCCTGCCTCAATAACGGGGTCCTGCGCGGCGAGGACATTCGCCGCGTCCTGATCTTCGGCTTCCACCAACGCCATGCCCCAGATACCGGCGGGGTCCGCCACCGGCCCCACGGCGAGGGCGACGCCACGATCGGCCTCGCTCTGCCAGAAGGCGCCGTGGGCGGCCATGGCGTCCATCTCCGCCGCCGTCGCATCCGCCGGGAAGGCGGCACGCGGCGGGGAGAGGCGCAGGAGGAAGTGGGCCATGACGACGCCTCAGCCCAGGGCTTCGTCGAGGAAGGCCTTGAGCTGGGCCATGTGCTTGGACATGAGGCCCGTGGCGGTCGCCGCCGAGGCGGGACGACCGGCATAGCGCGGACGCCTGGAGGCGCCGCCCACCTGCTCCAGAACCCACTCCAGATAAGGCTGCACGAACGACCAGGCCCCCTGGTTCTTCGGCTCCTCCTGGCACCAGGACACCTCGGCGTTCTTGAAGCGCGAGAGTTCCTGCACCAGCGTCTTGAGCGGGAACGGATAAAGCTGCTCCACGCGCATCAGGTACACGTCCGACACGCCGCGCTTCTCGCGCTCTTCCAGCAGGTCGTAATAGACCTTGCCCGTGCACAGCACGACGCGGCGGATCTTGTCGTCCGGCACCAGCTTGATGGCGTTCTCCGCCGGATGGGACTGGGCATCATCCCAGAGCACCCGGTGGAAGGTGGTTCCGGTCACCATGTCGGCCAGCGAGGACACCGCCCGCTTGTGGCGCAGCAGCGATTTCGGCGTCATCAGGATCAGCGGCTTGCGGAACTCCCGCTTCATCTGGCGGCGCAGGATGTGGAAGTAATTGGCCGGGGTGGAGCAGTTCGCCACCTGCATGTTGTCCTCGGCGCAGAGCTGCAGGTAGCGCTCGAGGCGGGCGGAGGAGTGCTCCGGACCCTGGCCCTCATAGCCGTGCGGCAGCAGGCAGACGAGGCCGGACATGCGCAGCCACTTGCGCTCGCCCGACGAGATGAACTGGTCGAACAGCACCTGCGCGCCGTTGGCGAAGTCGCCGAACTGCGCTTCCCAGAGCACCAGGGTATTGGGCTCGGAGAGGGTATAGCCATACTCGAAGCCGAGCACCGCCTCCTCCGAGAGCATCGAGTTGATGACCTCGTACTTGGCCTGGGTCTCGGAGAGATGGTTGAAGGGCTTGAAGCGCGCCTCGGTCTCCTGGTCGGTCAGCACCGAATGGCGCTGGGAGAAGGTGCCGCGCTCCACGTCCTGGCCGGAGAGGCGCACGGGATGGCCTTCCAGCAGCAGCGACGAGAAGGCCAGAGCCTCGCCGGTGGCCCAGTCGATGCCCTTGCCGTCCTCGATGGACTTGCGCCGGTTGTCGAGGAAGCGCTGGATGGTGCGGTGGAGCTGGAAGCCCTCCGGCACCTTGGTGATCTTCTCGCCAATGGCCTTCAGCACGTCCTCGGCCACGCCGGTGTTGCCGCGGCGCGGGTCGTCGTCCTCGTGGGTGGCCTTGAAGCCGGCCCAGCGGCCGTCCAGCCAGTCGGCCTTGTTGGGCTTGTAGGCCTGGCCGGCCTCGTGCTCGGCCTCCAGGCGCTCGCGCCACGCCGCGCGCATGGTGTCCACCTCGCCGGCGGTGACCACGCCTTCGGCCTCGAGCTTCTTGGTATAGAGCTCGAGCACGCTCGGGTGCTGGCGGATCACCTTGTACATCTTCGGCTGGGTGAAGGCCGGCTCGTCGCCCTCATTGTGGCCGAAGCGCCGGTAGCAGAACATGTCGATGACGACCGGCTTGTGGAACCGCTGACGGAACTCGGTCGCCACCTTGGCGCAGAACACCACCGATTCCGGATCGTCGCCGTTGCAGTGGAAGATCGGCGCCTCGATCATCTTCGCCACATCGGACGGATAGGGCGAGGAGCGCGAGTAGCGCGGATTGGTGGTGAAGCCGATCTGGTTGTTGATGATGAAGTGCAGCGAGCCGCCGGTGCGGTGGCCCTTCAGGCCCGACAGGCCGAGGCACTCGGCCACCACGCCCTGGCCGGCGAAGGCGGCATCGCCGTGCAGCAGCAGCGGCAGCACCTTGGTGCGCTCGCTGTCGCCGAGCTGGTCCTGCTTGGCCCGCGCCTTGCCGAGCACCACCGGATCCACGATCTCGAGATGCGACGGGTTGGCGGTGAGCGACAGGTGGACCTTGTTGTTGTCGAACTCACGATCCGACGAGGCACCGAGGTGGTACTTCACGTCGCCGGAGCCCTCCACGTCGTCGGGAGCCCAGGAGCCGCCCTTGAACTCGTGGAACAGGGCGCGGTGGGGCTTGCCCATCACCTGGGTGAGCACGTTCAGGCGGCCGCGATGGGCCATGCCGAACACGATCTCCTTCAGGCCCAGGTTACCGCCGCGCTTGATGATCTGCTCCAGCGCGGGGATCAGGCTCTCGCCGCCGTCGAGGCCGAAGCGCTTGGTGCCGGTGTACTTCACATCGAGGAACTTCTCGAAGCCCTCGGCTTCCACCAGCTTGTTCAGGATGGCGCGCTTGCCCTCGCGGGTGAAGGTCACCTCCTTGTCGGGACCCTCGATGCGCTCCTGGATCCAGGCCTTCTCCTCGGGCGAGGAGATGTGCATGAACTCGACGCCGATGCTGGAGCAATAAGTGCGACGCAGGATCGCCACCATCTGCCGGACCGAGGCGAACTCGAGGCCCAGCACGTGGTCGATGAAGATCTTGCGGTCGAGGTCGGCCTCATAGAAGCCGTAGGAGGCGGGATCCAGCTCCGGCGCCTCGCGCGGCGGGGTCAGGCCGAGCGGGTCGAGATTGGCATGCAGGTGGCCGCGCATGCGATAGGCGCGGATCATCATCAGCGCCTTCACGGAATCGCGGGTGGCCTGCTGCACCTCGGTGGCGGAGAATTCGACGCCCGCCTTCTGCGCCTTGGACTTCACCTTGTCCGAGATGACCTTTTCCACCTCGATCCACTGGCCGTCCATGGCCGAGACCAGTTCGCCATTGGCGTGCACCGGCCAGTGCGGCTTCTTCCAGGAGGCGCCGCGCGCATTCTGGATCACCTGGCCGGGCTCATCCTTCAGCGCCGCGAAGAAGCTCTGCCAGTCGGGGCTGACCGAATTCGGGTCGGCTTCGTAGCGGGCGTAGAGATCCTCGATCCAGGCGGCGTTGGCGCCATCGAGGAAGGAGGTGGAGAGGAAAACGTCGTTCTGTTCCGCGCGCGACATGGGCTTCTTCCCGGATGGTCAGTGGAGCCTCGCATTCCTTCAGCGCATTTTGCGCTGAAAATGAAGCCCCAGGACCGCTCGTCTGCCACAAATCCGGCGTCCGGCCAGGGGCCGGGCGCCCTTTCACCCCTGCGAGGCTCGTGGCGGCCTTCGGCAGCGGTGCTCGACAACCATGAGATGGGATGCGCCGCGGCAGGCCGAAAGACCGTCGCGGCGCCGTCCCCGAACCGCGCTCGCCAGTCGCCGAACTTCGTGGCGAAATTGCGCGGCGTATCCGGCTTCGCGGCGGGCTACCCCCTTCTTATACGGAAGGGGGCGCCCAGTCGCTCAGCCCTTGAGCACCTCGACGAGGGTCTTGCCGAGGCGGGCCGGGGACGGCGACACGCGGATGCCCGCCGCCTCCATGGCCGCGATCTTGTCCTCGGCGCCGCCCTTGCCGCCGGAGAT
>NZ_JAIVFN010000045.1 GCF_030015065.1 Xanthobacter autotrophicus
TAGGCGTGCCAACCAGCTTCCAGCACGAGGACAAAAACGGACGCCTGTCACTCAAATGTCAAAGCAACTTTTAGTTGCAATGGCGCACCCGACACGATTCGAACGTGTGGCCTCCGCCTTCGGAGGGCGGCGCTCTATCCAGCTGAGCTACGGGTGCGTGGCGCGAACGCCGCTTTGGCCTTCATACTGGAAGCCGACGCGGCCGGCAACAGGCGCCAGGCCGCAGGATGAGGTTGTCCCGGCTCTCCGTCCGATGAGGACCCACCAAGGGACGCCGCGATGTGCGCCCGCACCCCCCTGAGACGCTTCCCCCTACCCTGCCTGGTACCCTGCCTGGGCCACGGCGTCCGTTTCGTCCTGCAAGACGGCGAGCAGGGCCATGAAACGCTCGCCCTGAACCACAACATGGGCCCGGAGCCGCTCGGCCGCCGTGGCGCCGTCGCCGGCCACAAGCGCCTCCAGAACACCCTCATGCTCGGCGAAGGAGGCCTCCATGCGCCGGGGCACCCTCAGCTGCAGGCGCCGGTAGGGCTGGAGCGAACGCTGGAGACGCTGCGCCTCGGCGCACAGCATGCGGTTCCCGGTTCCGGCATAGATCGCCCCATGGAAACGGGCATTGGCGGCATAATAGGCGGCCTCGTCGCCCGCTCCCACGGCGGCGCGGCACGCCCCATGAGCCTCATGCAGGGCGGCCCGGTCCGAAGGCCCCATGCGCTGGGCGGCGAGGCGCGCGCAGGAGGCCTCGACTTCCGCCATCAGCTCGAAGGATTCCATCAGCTCCCGTGGCCCGAGCAGCACCACGAACGCACCGCGCCGGGGGCGAATCTCGACCAGCCCGGAGGCGGCGAGCTGGATCAGCGTTTCACGGACGGGCGTGCGCGACACGCCGAAGCGCTCGGCGAGGCTCACCTCGTCCAGCCTCCGGCCGGGCCGCAGGCGCCCCGAGGCGATATCCTCCTCCAGCGCTTCCCGCAGCTTCTGCGTCTGCTCTCCGCGCACGCGCGGCTCCTTCTCCATCGCGGCCCAAGTGAGGATGGCCACCGCTGTGACTCGCCATTGACATACAATAAAACCTATTATTGCATACATGATTATTGACATAAAATGCAAGATGGACTTCATTCCATGCATCAATTGCTGGGAAGGCTGTCCATGCCCTGCTGCCCCGTCCCGCGCACCCAAAACATCCGCCGTGCCGCCCGGATTGGCCGAAAGAGATGCCTCCCGCCTGGCACCAACGCCTTGCCAATGCCGGTTTCCCGCCGTCCCATGGCGTCATCCAACGCGGGCTCTGGGACCACGGCGGGGGCGATGCGATGAGTTCAAACACCTCCTTCTTCGGCGATCTCCTTACCTCCATCGCGGAGCGCGGGCGCTCGCTGCTCGACCGATCGAGCCGGGTGTCCGGCGCCACCAAGGCGGCGACCCTGGTGGAGCGGTGCGAGCAGCTTCTGTCCGGCCGGGGCGAGGCCTCCGGCGTGGCGCTGGCCTCCGACATCCTCGACCGCTACGCCCGCATGAAGACCGGCGAGCGCATCGCCTTCTTCGAAGCACTGGCGGAAACCTTCGGGCCGGACCGCGCGCGGCTCGAAAAGGCCATCGAGAGCTATGGCCGCACCGGCTCCGACGCGGCCGCTGCCGAAATCCACCTCGCCAGCGAGCCGCGCCGGCAGGAACTGTTCCGCCGGTTCAATCTCGGCCCCGGCGCCACGCTGTCCCTCGTGCGCATGCGCGAGAACCTCATGGATGCCCTCGTCCATCGCCGTGATCTGGCCGCCGTGGACCGGGATTTCGGGCATCTCTTCTCGTCCTGGTTCAACCGGGGGTTTCTCGTGCTGCGCCGCATCGACTGGTCGACGCCTGCCAACGTGCTGGAAAAGATCATCCGCTACGAGGCGGTGCACGCCATCCGCGACTGGAATGACCTTCGGGCCCGCGTCGACAGCCCGGACCGGCGCTGCTACGCCTTTTTCCATCCCGCCCTCGTGGACGAGCCGCTGATCTTCGTGGAAGTGGCGCTCATGAAGGACATCCCGGGTGGCATCGCCCCGGTGCTGGACCAGTCCCGCGAGCATCTGGAGCCGGAAAAGGCCACCACCGCCGTGTTCTATTCCATCTCCAACTGCCAGCGTGGCCTCGGCGGCGTCTCCTTCGGCAATTTCCTGATCAAGCAGGTGGTGGAGGAGATTTCCCGCGAGATCCCCGCGCTCTCCACCTTCGTCACCCTTTCCCCCGTGCCCGGCTTCCGCGCCTGGCTGGATGCCGAGCGCAAGGCGGAGAACTCCCCCGCCCTCACCGCCGCCGACTGCGAGACGCTGGCGGCGCTCGATATGCCGGACTGGGCCGAGAAGGCGGAGACGCGGGACGCGCTGGCACCCGTGCTCTCGGCGGCGGCGGCCTATTATTTCCTCATCGCCCGCACCACCAAGGGCAAGCCCGTGGACCCGGTGGCACGCTTCCACCTCGGCAACGGGGCGCGGCTGGAGCGCATCAATCCCATGGGCGACCTCTCGCCCAAGGGCATCGCCCAGGCCGCCGGGCTCATGGTGAACTACCGCTATGTGCTGGCCGACATCGAGAAGAACCACGAAGCCTTCGCCGGCAAGGGCGAGGTGGTGGCGAGCGGACCGGTGAAAAAGCTGCTGAAGGCCGAAGCCGCCAGCCGCGCCCTCGTTCCCACCCCCTGAGGCGGATCGACCAGACCGGATCGGCCCGCGCAGGAGGGGCCGACGACACGAGAGACAAGATGAGCGAGAACCACCTCTTCGGCGCCATCCGCGCCGCCATGCCCGCCCTCGACACGCCCCTCGCCACCCTCGCCGACGGGCGGGTGGAGACCTATGGCGACGCGCTGGCCCTCTCGGCCCGCCTCGCCAACCTGCTGGTGGCGCGCGGCGTGAAGCCCGGCGACCGGGTGGCGGTGCAGGTGGAGAAGTCCTGGCCCGCCCTCGCCCTCTATCTCGCCACCGTGCGCGCGGGCGGCGTCTACCTGCCGCTCAACACCGCCTATACGCTGAACGAGGTGGACTATTTCCTCTCGGACGCGGAGCCCGCCGTCTTCGTCTGCGCGCCCCACATCGAGGCGGACGCCCGCGCCTTGGCGGCGCGCCTGGGCGTGCCGTGCGTGGAGACTCTGGGCGCCGACGGAACGGGGTCGCTGGTGGACGGCGCCGCGCCGTTGCCCGCGGATTTTACCGACGTGCCGCGCGGGCCACAGGACCTCGGCGGCATCCTCTACACCTCCGGCACCACGGGCCGCGCCAAGGGCGCCATGCTGAGCCACGACAACCTGCTCTCCAACGCCCTGACGCTGAGGGACGAATGGCGCTTCACGCGCGATGATGTGCTGCTCCACGCTTTGCCCATCTTCCACACCCACGGGCTGTTCGTGGCAACCAACATCGTGCTTCTGGCCGGAGCCTCCATGCTCTTCCGGGCCAGGTTCGATCCGCGCGAGGCGCTGGAACTGATGGCGGCGGGCAAGGTCACAAGCCTCATGGGCGTGCCCACCTTCTACACCCGCCTCCTCGACCAGCCGGGCCTCACGAAGGAGGCGACGGCAAAGATGCGCCTGTTCGTCTCCGGCTCGGCGCCGCTTTTGGCGGAGACGCATCGCGCCTTCTTCGAGCGCACCGGCCACGCCATTCTCGAGCGCTACGGCATGACCGAGACCGGCATGAACACCTCCAACCCCTATGACGGGGCGCGCATCGCCGGCACCGTGGGCTTCCCCCTGCCCGGCATTTCCCTGCGCGTCACCGATCCGGAAACCGGGCGGGAGCTGCCAGCCGACGAGATCGGCATGATCGAGGTGAAGGGCCCCAACGTCTTCAAGGGCTACTGGCGCATGCCGGAGAAGACCGCATCGGAATTCCGCGACGGCTTCTTCATCACCGGCGACCTCGGCAGGATCGACGCGAAGGGCTACGTGCACATTGTCGGCCGGGGCAAGGACCTCGTCATCACCGGCGGCTTCAACGTCTATCCCAAGGAAGTGGAAGGCGAGATCGACGCCATTCCCGGCGTCGCGGAAAGCGCGGTGATCGGCGTGCCCCACCCCGATTTCGGCGAGGGCGTCACCGCCGTGGTGGTGCGAGCGGCGGGCGCCAGCCTGACCGAGGCGGACATCCACGCCGCGCTGAACACCCGGCTCGCCAAGTTCAAGCAGCCCAAGCGGATCTTCTTCGTGCCCGAGCTGCCGCGCAACACCATGGGCAAGGTGCAGAAGAACGTGCTGCGCGACACCTACAAGGACATCTATCGCAGCGTGGCGTGAGGCCCTGCCCCGCAAGCCTGGGCGGAACCGGGCCCGCGAATGCCCCTCACCGCACGACCGGCACCACGTCCACGCCCACCGAGAGCAAGTGGTCGCCGGAGGTCACGATGACCCCGTCCACCGGCGCGACGTCGGCATAATCCCGACCGACCGCGAGGATGATGTGGTCATCGCCCGCCGGAATGGCGTTGGTAGGGTCGAGGCCGATCCAGCCGGCCGCCGGCCCGCACCAGATCTCCACCCAGGCATGGGTCGCGTCCGCACCCTCAAGGCGCGGCTGGCCCTCTGGCGGGATGGTGCGCAGATAGCCCGACACGTAGCGCGCCGGCAGGCCGAGGCCACGCAGGCCGGCAATCATCACCTGCGCGAAATCCTGGCAGACCCCCGCTTTGGCGGCGAACGCCTCATGGGGCGGGGTGGCGACGTGGGTTGCGCCGGGCTGGTAGGTGAAGCTGTCATGGACACGGTGCATCAGCTCCAGCCCCGCCTCCAGCATGGGTCGGTCGCCGCGGAAGCTGGTGGCGGTCCATTCGGTGATGTCGGTGTCGAGGGGCACGGCGCGGCTGGGGAACAGGCCGTGCACCGCCGCGTCGGGGCCGAGGTCCGGCTGCTCCAGCGCGGCGGCGCGCGCATCGTCCACCAGCGGCGTCTCCGCCGGGTCCGGCAACGGGGTGGAAGCCACGTCCACCCGGCTGCGCGTGGTGATGGCCAGATGGCCATGGGGCTGGTCGATGGTCAGCCAGGTGAGGCCGTTGCCGAAGAAGTCGGTGCCGCGCTCCAGCTCCGCGGGCTCCGGGTCGATGTCGAGCATGTGGGCGATGACGTGCTGGTGGCCGATGCGGTCCACCGGCGTCATGCGCAGCACCTGCCGCACCACCCGCACTGGCACCTGGTAGGAATAGGTGGTGGTCTGGCGGATGTCGTAGAGCATTCCCGCCTCACATGGTCAGCGCGAGCGTCATCTCCGGGGAATGGCCCTGGAGGAAGTAGTGGGCGGCGATCTCGTCGGACAGCTCCATCAGCATCTTCTCCATGGCGTCGAACCAGGAGGGCTCGAAGCTCTCCGCCGTACTGGCGGCCAGTTCCGCCTGCATGCGGGCGACAAGGCGCTCCCAGAGCGGCGGCGGCGCATCCGGGTCGCGACCCGGCAGCACCTTCAGGTGGTTCGCCATGCGGTGCACCTGGAACGCCACCGAGCGCGGATTGTCCGGGTCGAGCAGCACCAGGTCGAGCACCGGCCCGCGCGCTTCCATCGTTACGTAGCGGGTGCGGTAGGTGATGAGGCTGTCCGCCACCTGCAGCAAAGCATCGAGGGAGCCCTGCGGCGCGCCCAGCTCGCCGAAGGTGCGGGCGAAGCGAAGCGTGCCGATGGCCCGCTCCGTGCGCCGCCCCAGCTCCAGAAAGCGCCAGCCGGTCAGCCGGTTCATGTTCTCGGAGGCAAGGCCCGAGAAGGCGGCGATGATGCGCAGCGCCGCATCCGCCCGCTCCGCCGCATCCGCCTCGGACGGGGCGGAGGGGATGGGCGCGTCCACGCAGGCTTCAAGATCCACCAGCGCCCGCCAGGCGTCGGGGGAGAAGCGGTCGCGGATGACCGAGGCCGCTGCGCGCGCCGCCAGCACCAGCTGCGGCAGGGCGCCGGGCACGTCGCGGCGGGTGAGCACCGCCACCGCATAGCGCGCCGGGGTGGCACGGGCGAGGTCGCGCGGCATGGCGCCCCAGGCGCCGAGCAGGCCGAGCAGGCGCGCGACGAGGGGGCTCGTCCCGCTGTCGCCGCTCTCGGCGAGCCTACCCACCAGCACCCGTGAGAGCCGCAGCGTCGCCTCGGCCCGCTCCACATAGCGCCCGAGCCAGAACAGGTTGTCCGCCGCCCGGCTGGGCAGCGTGCCGGAGGAGCGGCGGACCTTCACATTGGCCGGGCTCGGCAGCAGCGTGGTGTCGGCCACCTCCGCGTCCGCCAGCACCCAGACATCCGCGGAGCGGTCCCCCTTCTGCATGGAGACGGCGCGGGCGTCGGGCGCGGAGGAGATGCGGCAGAAGCCGCCGGGCATCACCGTCCAGCCCTTGTCGGTGGCGGCGAGGAACACGCGCAGCATGAAGGGGCGCGGCGTCAGCTTCTCGCCGGTCCACACCGGCGTGGTGGACAGGCGCGCAATGTCCTGGCCCACCACGTCGCCGCCGCGCCGGGCGAGCAAGGTGGACAGGCGGCGCCGCTCGGCAGCGGGCAGGTCCGCGCCCAGCACCGAGCCGCCGTCCGGCATGCCGGGCAGGGCGCGGCCGAAGGCCGAGGAGATGACCAGTTCGTCGAGATGCTCCATCACCTGGGCCCGCTCCGCCGGCTGGCCGCACCACCAGGTGGCCACGTGCGGCAGGCTCAGGGGCCGCCCGAAGACGCGGGTGGCGATGCGCGGCAGGAAGGCGAGCAGGGCCGGAGCCTCGATGATGCCGGTGCCGAGCGCGTTGGCAAGCGACACCCCGCCCATGCGCACCGCCTCCACGAGGCCCGGCACGCCGAGCCGGGAGCCGGCGTTCAGCTCCAGCGGATCGGCGAAATCGGCGTCGAGCCGGCGCAGCAGCACGTCGATGCGCCGCAGGCCCGCCACCGTGCGCACATGGAGCGTGTCGCCGCGCACCGTCAGGTCCTCGCCCTCCACGAGGAGGAAGCCGAGATAGCGGGCGAGCAGCGCGTGCTCGAAATAGGTCTCGTTGAGGGGACCGGGGGTGAGCAGGCCGATGCGCCCCTCCCCCGTCCGGTCGAGCTTCATCAGCGAGGTGCGCAGCGCCTGGAAGAACGACGCCACGCGCAGCATGTTCAGGTTGCGCGAGACATCCGGCAGGGCGCGGGTGGAGGCGAGGCGGTTCTCCAGCGCGTAGCCGGCGCCGGAGGGAGCCTGGGTGCGGTCGGCGAGCACCCACCAGCGGCCGTCCGGGCCGCGCCCCACATCGGCGGCATAGACGCGCAGGAAGCGCCCGCCCTCGGGCTTGATGCCCACCAGCGGCCGCAGGAATTCGGGGCTGCCGGCCACGGCGGCGGCGGGAAGGTCGCCGTCGGCGACGAGATGGCCGGGGCCGTACAGGTCCTGGAGCACCACCTCCAGCAGCTCGGCGCGCTCGATCAGGCCGGCGGCCAGCACCTCCCACTCCGCATCCTCGATGAGCAGAGGCATGTGGCTGAGCGACCACGGCCGCTCGCCGCCGCCGGCATCGTCATAGACGCGGTAGAAGACGCCGGAATCGCGCAGATAGCGGTCGGCCGCGGAGAAACGCCGACGCAGTTCCTCGGACCCCAGCTCGGCGAGGGCGGCGAGAAACGGCATCCAGTGACGGCGCGGCTGGCCGTCCTGATCCATCATCTCGTCGCGGATGCCGGGCAGGGTCCGGTAGCCTCCGATGAGGCTTTCGGCCGCCGCCCTCTCGAACACCTCGCTCCGCTGCTCGGCCCCGGACACGATCACCCCTTCTTGAGCCGGCGGCTCCGGGCGCCATCGCAGGGGCGACGGGGCCTGAAGTCTCGATCCAGCTCCAAACCTGTGGGACGGGAGCCCTCCGAGCAGAGTGCCGCGGCATCTGATCGGAACGTGCGCCCGGTGCTCCCGGAGGCCCCATTATGCCCGGCCAGCCGCCGGATGCACTCTTCTTCGGAAAAACCCCGGACGGGACCCCTCCCGGAGCCGGGCCCCTCCCCCCAGAGAGGAGGGCCCGGCTTTCGGCTTGCGGGTGCCGTCCGGCCTGGCGCACGCGCCGATCGACCTGGACCGCAAGCCGACCGGGTCCGGCCTTATGCGCCGATGGGACGGCGCAGGTCGAGGGTGGTGGGGAATTCGTCCGGTGCGTTCTCCACCGGCACGGGCGTCGTGCCGGGGGTATGGCCGTGGTCCTGGAAGCGGGCGAGGCGGCGCGCCTCGGCTTCGTAGGAGTTCACCGGGAAAGTCTCGTAGCTGCGCCCGCCCGGATGGGACACGTAATACACGCAGCCGCCGCGCGAGCGCTCGCTCCAGGTGTCCACCACGTCGAAGGTGAGCGGCGCCTGAACCGGAATGGTGGGGTGCAGGCCCGACCACGGCTGCCACGCCTTGTAGCGCACGCCGGCGACGAAGGTGCCGTTGCGGCCCGTGGGTGCCAGCGGCAGCCGCCGCCCGTTGCAGGTGACGATGTGGCGGGCGGGGTTGAAGCCCTCCACCTTCACCTGCAGGCGCTCCACGGAGGAATCCACGTAGCGAGCGGTGCCGCCGACGACGCCCTCTTCGCCCAGCACGTGCCAGCATTCGAGCGCCTGGCGGATCTCCACGTCCACGCCGCCCCGCTGCACCTTGCCGTAGGCCGGGAAGCGGAACTCGAACTGGGCGCGGAACCACTCGGGATCGAAGCTGTAGCCGGCGTCGGAGAGGTCCTCCAGCACGTCCACGAAGTCGGCCCACACATAATGCGGCAGCATGAAGCGGTCGTTGAGGATGGTGCCCCAGCGCGCGCACTTGCCGGTGACCGGCTTGTGCCACAGCCGGGCGACGAGGGCACGCAGCAGCAGTTGCTGGGCAAGGCTCATGCGCCAGTCCGGCGGCATCTCGAAGCAGCGGAACTCCACCAAGCCCAGGCGGCCGGTGGGGCCGTCCGGCGAATAGAGCTTGTCGATGGAGATTTCGGTGCGGTGGGTGTTGCCGGTCACGTCCACCAGGAGATTGCGCAGCAGGCGGTCCACCAGCCACGGCGGGGTCGGCCCCTCGGCCGCGCCGGGCAGGCCGATCTTGGCGAGGGCGATCTCCAGCTCGTAGAGGCTGTCATGCCGCGCCTCGTCCACCCGCGGATGCTGGGAGGTCGGGCCGATGAACAGGCCCGAGAACATGTAGGACAGGGAGGGATGGCGCTGCCAGAACAGCAGCAGGCTCTTCAGGAGGTCGGGCCGGCGCAGGAACGGGCTGTCCGCCGGGGTCGAGCCGCCCACCACCACGTGGTTGCCGCCGCCGGTGCCTGTGTGGCGGCCGTCCACCATGAACTTCTCGGTGCCGAGGCGGGCGAGGCGCGCTTCCTCATAGAGGATGCGGGTGATCTCCACGCAGCCGGACCAGGTGTCGGACGGATGGACGTTCACCTCCAGCACGCCCGGATCGGGGGCGAGGCGGATGAGGTTGAGGCGGTAGTCGAAGGGCGGCGGATAGCCCTCCAGGTGCAGCGGGGTGTTGAGCTCGATCGCCACCTGCTCGATGGCGGCGATGAGGTCCACATAGTCTTCCAGCGTCTCCACCGGGGGCAGGAACACGCAGAGGCGGCCGTTGCGCGGCTCCACGCAGAGCGCGGTTCGGGTGTCGGCGGTGAACACCTGGGTGTCGTTCTGGGCCAGATACTGGCGCACCAGCTCCTGCGCCCGCTCGCCGGTGCCGTAGGCCTCCCGACGCGGAGCGATGGAATAGCGCTCGCGGCCATCGACGGACGCGGTGCCGTCGGCGCCTTCCGCGCCCTCACCGCCGGCACGGTAGCGGGCGGCGAGTTCCTCGGCGTCGGGCAGCGGCCCGCGCGGCTCGAACGGGTCGGTGGCCACCACATAGGGGTAGCGCGTGGGCGCGAGATACTGCAGGGATTCCAGCGGCAGGCGATAGCCCATGGGGCTTTCGCCGGGGATCAGGAACAGGAACTCGCGGCGGAAAGTCCATTGCTCGGAGCGCCACACGGAGCCCTCGGGCGTCCACACCCGGCGCAGCGGCAGCACCGAGCCGGTGGCATTGGCGAGACCCTGGTTGAAGGTGCGCGCCAGCATGCGGCGCTGCACCTCGTCGGCCATGCGCTCATCGCCGGGGGCGATGTTCTCGGGAAGGCACTGCTCCTTCCACATGTAATAGATGTTGTCCTCGTAGCCCGGCAGCACGAACTGCGAGCCCACGGCGAGCTTTTCGGCCACCGCCTTGCAGAAGCGCTCGGCATCGGCGGCGGTGGCGCCGTAATTGACCTTCTCATCGGCGATCAGGTCCTCGCGCCGCCACATGGGCTGGCCGTCCTTGCGCCAGAACAGGTCGAAGGACCAGCGCGGCAGCGTCTCGCCGGGATACCACTTGCCCTGGCCGTAATGCAGCACGCCCTCGGTGGAGAAGCGCTTGCGCAGGCGGCGGATCAGGTCGTCGGCGCGCACCCGCTTCTGCGGGCCGAGGGCCTCCGTGTTCCATTCCGGCGATTCGTAGTCGTCGATGGAGACGAAGGTGGGCTCGCCGCCCATGGTGAGGCGCACGTCGCCGGCCTTGAGGTCCTCGTCCACCTTGTGGCCGAGCGCGTCGAGGGCGGCCCAGGTCTCGTCCGAGAAGGGCAGCGTGACGCGCGGCGCCTCGGCCACGCGGGCGACGCTCATGTCGAAGCCGAACTCGGTCTCCGCCTTCTCCATCAGGTAGCCGGTGATGGGGGCCGCGGAACGGTAATGCGGGGTGGCGGCCAGCGGGATGTGACCCTCGCCGCAGAGCAGGCCCGAGGTGGGGTCGAGGCCGATCCAGCCCGCGCCCGGCACATAGACCTCGCACCAGGCGTGCAGGTCGGTGAAGTCCACGTCGGTGCCGGAGGGGCCGTCGAGGGCCGCCACGTCCGGCTTGAGCTGGATCAGGTAGCCGGAGACGAAGCGCGCGGCGAGGCCGAGATGGCGCAGCACCTGCACCAGCAGCCAGCCGGTGTCGCGGCAGGAGCCGAGCTTCTTGGCGAGGGTCTCGTCCGGGGTCTGGACCCCCGGCTCCATGCGGATGACGTAGCCGATTTCCTTCTGCAGGCGCTGGTTGATCTCCACCAGGAAGTCGACGATGCGCCGCGGCTCCAGCGAGACGGTGGCGACGAAATCGTCGAACAGCGCCCCCTCGGTCTCCAGCTCGAGATAGGGGGCAAGCTCCGCCTTCAGCTCGGGGGCGTAGGCGAAGGGGAAATTCTCGGCATAGTCCTCGACGAAGAAGTCGAACGGATTGAGCACGTCGAGCTTGGCGAGGAGGTCCACCTCGACCCTGAACTCCTCGACCTTCTCCGGGAACACGATGCGCGCGAGCCAGTTGCCGAACGGGTCCTGCTGCCAGTTGATGAAATGTTCGGCTGGTGAAATCTTGAGCGAATAAGCGGGGATCTCGGTCCGGCTGTGAGGGGCGGGACGCAGACGGACGGTCTGCGGCCCCATGACGACCGGGCGCTCGTACTTGTAGCTCGTGACGTGATGCAGGCTCGCGAGGATCGACATTATGGCACCTGGTCCTGCGGGCATTGGCCCTGGGGGCAGCCCAAGAGGTGGGGTGGGCGGTTTCCAGCCAAGGTTAGACAAGGCCGTTATAGGGAGAAAGCGCGACTTTGCGGCGACATCTGCCCGCTTAACAGGCAGATGTCACGCGTTTCGGCAGGGCTGTCGCGCCCCGATCAGGCAGATGCGGGCGCCTGTGGCACGCCTGCATCGCTGGCGGGAGTCTCCGGCGGCTCGGGCGGCGCGTGGCCGGCGGGCTTCTTCTTGCCCTTCAGCTTCTCCTCGAACCGCTGCAGCACCGTGTAGAAGGACGGCACGAACAGCACCGCGAGGCAGGTGGAGGCCAGCATGCCCGACACCACCGCGATGCCGATGGACTTGCGGGAATTGGCCCCCGCGCCGGTGGCGAACACCAGCGGCAGCACGCCGAGGATGAAGGCAAACGAGGTCATCAGGATCGGCCGGAACCGGAGGCGCGAGGCCTCCACCGCCGCATCCATGATGTCCATGCCCTCCGCCCGCTTCTCGCGCGCATATTCCACGATGAGGATCGCGTTCTTAGAGGCGAGCGCAATGAGCAGCACGAGGCCGATCTGGGTGTACAGGTTGTTGGAGATGCCGAGGCCCACCAGCGCCCCCACCGTGCCGAGCAGCGCCAGCGGCACCGCCAGGATCACCGCCATGGGCTGGATCCAGCTCTCATACTGCCCGGCCAGCACGAAATAGACGAGCAGGATGGCGAGGCCGAACACGTAGTAGATCTGATTGCCGACCACCTTCTCCTGGTAGGACATGGCGGTCCACTCGAAGCCGGTGCCCGGCGGCAGGGTCGCGGTGGCGATCTGCTCCATGAGAGAGAGCGCCTGGCCCGAGGAGAAGCCCGCCGACGTGCCGCCCACCACGGTGGAGCTCGGATACAGGTTGTAGAGCGAGATGAGCGGGGGGCCCTGCACCATCTTCACCTCCACCAGCGTGCCGAGGGGCACCATCTGCCCCTTCGGCGTGCGCACCTTCAGGTTGGCGAGGTCGGTCGGGGTGACGCGATAGCCCGATTCGGCCTGCACATAGACCTGGAAGACATTGCCGAACCTGTTGATCTGGTTGACGTAGGTCGAGCCGAGATAGGACGAGATGGTGTCGAACACCTGTCCCACCGTCACCCCCAGCGTCTCCGCCTTGATGCGGTTGACCTCCACGTTGATCTGCGGCGCCCCGGCGCGGAACGTGGACGAGACGTGCTGGAGGGCGGACTGGGCCGAAGCCTTGTCCACCAGCGAGGTGGTGATCTGCTCCAGCAGGCGGTAGTCGAAATTGCCGTTGCGCAGCTGCGGCTGCATGGTGAAGCCGGCGGCGTTGCCGATGCCCTGGATGGCGGGCGGCACCAGGATCAGCACCTCGGCCTGCTCGACGTCGGCCATCGCCTTGTTGAGGTTGAGGTAGAGCGAGAGCAGGTCCTGCCCGGTGGTGGCATAGCGCTCCGACCACGGCTTCAGCGTGATGTAGGTGACGCCCGCATTGGCGAGGGTGGACGAATTGTCGAGCACCGAGATGCCCGAGATGGCCAGAACGGTCTCCACCCCCGGCACCTTGCGGATGCGATCGCTCACCTCCGCCATCACCGTCTTGGTGCGGTTGAGGTTGGAGGCGTCGGGCAGCTGGACGTGGGCCATGAAGTAGCCCTGGTCCTCGATGGGCAGGAACGAGGTGGGCACCCGGGTGAGGCCGTAGGCGGCGACGCCCATGAGCGACAAAGCGATGATCACCATGATCTTGGAATGGTGCACCATGCGGGAGATGAGCCCCGCATACCAGTGCTCGGCCTTGGCGTAGCCCGCGTTGAAGCCGCGATAGATGAAGTTGCGCTTCTCCGGCGGCACCGGCTGGCGCAGCCACAGGGCGCACTGGGTGGGCTTCAGGGTCGCCGCATTGATGGCCGAGATGAAGGCGGTGGCCGCGATGACCAACGCGAACTGCTTGAACATCTGCCCGGTCAGGCCGGGAATGAACGAGGCCGGCAGGAACACGGACATGAGCACCAGCGTGATGCCCACCACCGGGCCGAACAATTCGTCCATGGCCTTCTCGGCGGCCGGCTGGCCCTCCATGCCCTCCTCGATATGGCGCGCCACGCCCTCCACGATGACGATGGCATCGTCCACCACGATGCCGATGGCCAGGATGATGGCGAACAGCGTGGACAGGTTGATGGTGAAGCCCATGGCGTCCATGGCGGCGAAGGCGCCGATGATGGTCACTGGAACGGTGGTGGCCGGCACCAGCGTGGCCCGCCAGTCCTGGAGGAACAGCAGGATCACCACCAGCACCAGCAGCGCCGCCTCGAACAGGGTCTTCCAGACTTCGTCGATGGAGGCGGTGACGAACAGGGTGGTGTCGAACGGGATGCTGTATTCGAGGCCTTCGGGGAAGTCCTTCTTCAGCTCTTCCATCTTCTTGGCGACGCGCCCCGCCACGTCGAGGGCGTTGGCGGCGGGCAGCTGGAAGATGCCGATGCCGGCGGCGGGCTTGTTGTCCTGGGTGAAGTCCTTGGAATAGCTCTGCGCGCCCAGCTCCACCCGGCCGATATCACGGATGCGGACGATGCGACCGCCATCCGAATTATCCACCTTGACGATGATGTTCTCGTAGTCCTTGGCGTCGTCGAGGCGGCCGGCGATGTTCACCGTATATTGGAAGGCGGCATTGGACGGCGCCGGCGGGATGCCGAGCTGGCCGGGGGTGACGATCTGGCTCTGCTTCTGGATGGCGTTGGAGATGTCGGAAGGCGTCAGGCCGAAGGCCTGCATGCGGTCCGGGTCCATCCAGATGCGCAGGGCGTAGGTGCCGGCGCCGAAGATGGCCACATTGGCGACGCCCGCCACCCGCTCCAGCTCGTTCTGGATGTTGATGATGGCGTAATTGTTCAGGAACAGTCCGTCATAGCGCCCGTCCGGCGAGATCAGGGTCACGAACTCGAGGATCGAGGTGCCCTTCTGCAGGATGGTGACGCCCTGCGCCTGCACCGCCGTGGGCAGGGAGGCGAGGGCGATGTTGACGCGGTTCTGCACCAGCACCTGCGCCATGTTGGGATCGGTGCCGATGTCGAAGGTCACGATCAACGTGTAGGTGCCGTCGGAGGCCGACCACGACTGCATGTAGATCATGCCCTCGACGCCGTTCACCTGCTGCTCGATGGGCAGGGCGACGGTGTCGATCATCGTCTTGGCCGAAGCGCCGGGATAGGAGGTCGAGACCGACACCGTGGGGGGCACGATATTCGGATACTGCGACACCGGCAGCCGGGTCAGCGAGACCAGGCCGATCAGCACGAAGACGAGTGCGAGCACGTTCGAGAGGACCGGCCGCTCGATGAAAAAGCGCGAGATCATGGGCGCTGGCTCTTTTTTCGAGGGCGGGTCAGTTCTTTTGCGGCGACGGCGTGGCGGACGGAGCAACCGAGGGCGCGGCCTGGGCCGGCGCATCGGCCGGGGCAACCCCCGCGGGCTTCTGCAGCGGCTTGGTTCCGTCGTCGATGGCGGGCGCGGCGGTGGCGGTGATCGTTGAGGTCTGCACCTGCACCTTGGAGCCCGGCACCGCGCGCTGGATGCCGTTGATGATGATGCGGTCGCCGGCCTTCAGCCCGCTCTGGATGGCGCGCAGCCCGTCCGCCTGGAGCTGGCCGAGGGTCACCTGGGTCTGGGAGACCACATTGTCCGCGCTCACGGTCAGGGCATAGGGTCCGAGCTGGTTCGAGTTGAGGGCGGAATCGGGCACCAGCACGCTGGGCCGGGCCTGGCCGAGCGGCACCCTGACCCGCGCGAACAGGCCCGGCAGCAGCGCGAAGTCGTTATTCTGGAACAGGCCACGCACGGTCAGCGTGCCGAGATTGGGATCCACCTGCGGCGCCACATAGTCGATCTTGCCCTGGTGCGGGTAGCCGGTCTCGGTCTGGAGGCCGATCTGGATGTCGAGGTCCGGCACGTCGCGGGTGAGGGAGACCAGCGAACGGCCCTGCCGGGCAAGATGCTCCTTGATGTGCAGCACCTCCTGCTCGCTCAGGGTGAACCAGACCCAGATCGGGTTGAGCTGGACGATGGTCGCGAGCTTGGTGGGGCCGCTATAGCCCACCAGCGCACCCACGTCCTGAAGATGGGCGGTGACCGCGCCGTCGAAGGGCGCCGTGATCTGGGTGTAGCCGAGATTGATCTGGGCCAGCACCAGCGAGGCCTGGGCGTTCGCCACCTCGGCCACCGCCGAATCGCGCTTGGCGCGGGCCTGGTCGAGGGTGGCCTGGGACGCGAAGTCCTGCTTGGCGAGCTGGGCCTGGCGATTGTACTCGGCCTCGGCCTGCACCTGAGTGGCCTGGTTGGCGGCAAGCTGGGCCTTGGCCTGGTCCACCTGGGCCTTGTACTGGTCCTGCTCGATCACGAACAGGACGCTGCCCTTGCTGGCCAGGGCGCCGTCCTTATAGTTGATCTGGGTGAGGAAGCCCTGAACCCGCGCCTCGAGATCCACCGAATTGATGGCGGCCGTGTTGCCGGTGAGCTCGAGGAAGCGGGTGACGGGCTGTTCCAGCACCGGCGCGACCGTGACGGTGGGCGGCGGCGGCGGCACGTAGGTGTTCTTTTCCTCGCAGGCCGCGAGCAGAAAGGCCGCGCCAAGCGCCACGCAGCCGTGACGAAGCCCGCCGGAAACCCGGATCCACCCCACCATACCTCATCCCCCGATTGTGCAGGTGCGGCGGATACTAAGCACGGGGTCATTGCGTGTCCACGAAAGGAATGGCCCACACCGCCTTCGCCGCAACGCGACGCTGCGGCAACTCACCGGCGAGCCGTGTGCCTTGCATTGACATTGCCCTGACCCGTTCATAAGTGTCCGCGTGGCGCGCTGCCCGCCTAAGGGAAGCGGGATTTGGGCTGCGCGGTTGTCGCTGCGCCCGGCCCCGTCCCTTCGGACTTGCTGACGCCGCATTGAAGGTGTCCAACGGCGCATCATTTCCCGGAGGGTCCGGCGGCTCGTCTCCGCCCTCCCTGAGACCTGACGGATCGGAACAGAGACACAACCCATGTTTGGTGGACTTGCCCGCAAGCTCTTCGGCTCCGCGAACGATCGCCGGGTGAAGGGATACCGTCCCCGCGTTCAGGCCATCAATGCGCTGGAACAGGAGCTGGAAGCCCTCTCCGACGATCAGCTCCGGGCCCGCACCGACGATTTCCGGCGCCAGCTGGCCGAGGGCAAGACCCTTGACGACCTTCTGGTGCCCGCCTTCGCCACCGTGCGCGAGGGCGCCAAGCGTGCCCTTGGCATGCGCCCGTTCGACGTGCAGCTCATCGGCGGCATGGTGCTGCACGAGGGCGGCATCGCCGAGATGAAGACCGGCGAAGGCAAGACCCTCGTCGCCACACTTCCGGTCTATCTCAACGCCCTGGCCGGCAAGGGCGTGCACGTGGTGACGGTGAATGACTACCTCGCCAAGCGCGACGCCGAATGGATGGGGCGGCTCTACCGTTTCCTCGGCCTGTCCACCGGCATCATCGTGCACGGGCTCGACGACGACGAGCGCCGCATGGCCTATGCCAGCGACGTGACCTACGCCACCAACAACGAGCTTGGCTTCGACTATCTGCGCGACAACATGAAGTATGAGCGCGGCCAGATGGTCCAGCGCCCGCATTTCTACGCCATCGTGGACGAGGTGGATTCCATCCTCATCGACGAGGCGCGCACGCCCCTCATCATCTCCGGTCCCCTCGACGACCGCTCCGACTTTTACAACACCATCGACACCTACATCCCGCGCCTCGCCAAGGAAGACTACGAGGTGGACGAGAAGCAGCGCTCCGTCACCATGACGGAAGCGGGCATGGAGAAGATGGAGCAGATGCTCAGCGCCGCCGGGCTGCTGAAGGCCACCTCGCTCTACGACATCGAGAACGTCTCGGTGGTCCACCACGTGAACCAGGCCCTGCGCGCGCATACCCTGTTCCAGCGCGACAAGGACTATATCGTCCGCAACGACGAGGTGGTGATCATCGACGAGTTCACCGGCCGCATGATGCCGGGCCGGCGCTATTCGGAAGGCCTGCACCAGGCGCTGGAGGCCAAGGAGCGCGTCCAGGTCCAGCCTGAGAACCAGACGCTGGCGTCCATCACCTTCCAGAACTATTTCCGCCTCTACGAGAAGCTGTCCGGCATGACCGGCACCGCCAACACCGAGGCGGCGGAATTTGCCGACATCTACAAGCTCGAGGTGGTGGAGATCCCCACCAACGTGCAGATCTCCCGCATCGACGACGACGACGAGGTCTACCGCAGCGCCGGCGAGAAATACGCGGCCATCATCGAGCTGATCAAGGAGTGCGCGGAGCGCAGCCAGCCGGTGCTGGTGGGCACCACCTCCATCGAGAAGTCCGAGCTTCTGGCCGAGCTGCTGAAGCAGGCCGGCTTCCGCCAGAAGGACTTCTCCGACCCGACCGCCTTCAGCGGCCGCGAGCTTCTCATCAACGACCGCTCCGGCAAGAGCTTCGCGGTGCTCAACGCCCGCTACCACGAGCAGGAGGCCTACATCGTCTCCCAGGCGGGCGTGCCGGGGGCGATCACCATCGCCACCAACATGGCCGGCCGCGGCACCGACATCAAGCTCGGCGGCTCGGCCGACATGCGCATCGAGATCGAGCTGAAGGACCTGCCCGAGGGCGCCGAACGCGCCGCGGCGGAAGCCAGGATCCGCGCCGAGGTGGAAGAGCTGAAGCAGAAGGCGCTGGAGGCCGGCGGCCTCTATGTGCTCGGCACCGAGCGCCACGAGAGCCGGCGCATCGACAACCAGCTGCGCGGCCGCTCCGGCCGCCAGGGCGACCCTGGCCATTCCAAGTTCTTCCTGTCGCTGGAAGACGACCTGATGCGCATCTTCGGGTCGGACCGCCTCGACGGCATGCTGCAGCGCCTCGGCCTCAAGGAAGGCGAGGCCATCATCCATCCCTGGATCAACAAGGCCCTGGAGAAGGCGCAGCAGAAGGTCGAGGCGCGCAACTACGACATCCGCAAGAACCTGCTCAAGTATGACGACGTGCTGAACGATCAGCGCAAGGTGGTGTTCGAGCAGCGCGTCGAGCTGATGAACGACGAGGACGTGGCCGAGACGGTGGAGGACATGCGCCATGCCCTCATCACCGAGACCGTGGCCAAGTTCATCCCCGAGAACGCCTATCCCGAGCAGTGGGACGTGGACGGCCTCGACGCCGCGCTGAAGGAGATCCTCGCCCTCGACCTTCCGGTGAAGGACTGGGCCAGGGAAGAGGGCATCGCCGGCCCCGAGGTCACCGAGCGCATCATCCGCCGCGCCGACGAGCTGATGGCCGCCAAGACCGCCCAGTACGGGCCCGACATCATGCGCTATGTGGAGAAGTCGATCCTTCTCCAGACCCTCGACCATCTCTGGCGCGAGCATATCGGCATGCTGGACCACCTGCGCCAGGTGGTAGGCCTGCGCGGCTACGCCCAGCGCGATCCGCTCAACGAATACAAGTCCGAAGCCTTCAACCTCTTTTCCGCCATGCTGAACCGCCTGCGCGAGATCGTCACCGCCCAGCTGATGCGGGTGGAGATCGTGACCCAGCAGCCCATGCCGGAAGAGCTGCCCCTGATGGAGGCCCATCACGCCGACCCCTTCACCGGGGAAGACGAGATGGCGTTCTCCGGCGCGGCGCTGGGCAGCCGCCCGGAACCGTTCCTGTCCGGCGACATCGCCGTGGCCGAGCGCGACCCCAACGACCCCGACAGCTGGGGCAAGGTGGGCCGCAACGAGGCTTGCCCCTGCGGCTCCGGCAAGAAATACAAGCACTGCCACGGCCGCTTCGCCTGAGGCGAGACGGCGCGGAGGCCGCCCCCTCTCGGGGCGGCTCCGTCCGGCTGCGGTCCTGCGCAAAGCCCCTCGGCGGACCACGGCCGCCTGCCGCGCGGCGGGCGGCTCAGGACTTGCGGCGCGCCAGAAGCCGGTCGAACCCCAGGAAAATCAGCGCCGTTGCCAGGAATACCGCCGCCAGCATGACGGTGTTGAGCGCCATGCGCCCGTCCCCCAGCTTGGCCGGATCCAGGAACCAGTAGGCGTACCAGCCGTCCGCCTCGCCCCGCGCCAGGGCATAGGCGAGATAGAGGACCGGCGGCGCCATGGCCCAGGCCGCATCCTTGACACCGAGACGGACCGGACCGGGACCGTTCGCATCGCCGCCGCCCCGCGCAGCCAGCGCCCATGTGGCGAGGAAGAGCACCGGCACAGCCTGGTGCAGCAGGCGGTCGGCCACCAGCTGCCAGCCTTCAGGCTTCCACACATTGCGCAGCAGCAGGGCATAGATGACGCCAACGAGCACGATGGACATCACCGCCACGAGCCGCACCCGCGGCGCTGCGAGGCGGCTCAGGGGACGCAGCGCGAAGGCGGTGGCGACCACGGCCACGAGGAGGTTGGTCAGAACGGTGAAATAGCCGAGGAAGCGCCACAGGGCCGGCGCGAAGCCCTGGCCGACGGCGGCCATCTTCTCCACCACGATGCCGAGCTGAAGCGCCAGCGCCACCCACGCAACCAGGGCGGCAACGGCGCTCAGCCGCCGCGCCCAGGGTGTTCCCCGCGTGGCTTCGGTCTCCTGTCCCACGGCTGCCCTCCTCCCGAGACTCAGGACGCCACGACCTCGGCCGGGAGCGCCAGAGCAGGTCGAACCACAACTCTTTGATCTGGTGGGTCAAGAAGGAGAACGCGTTGTCCGACCAGCTTGCGATGCAAGCTGATCAGCGCGTGCTCTAGGCGTGGCGGCGTGGCCCCGCATGGGATATCCCACGCCGGAGCCATAGCGGCCGGCGAAAGCCGCCGGAGACTTACTGGGCGAACGTGCCGGTGGGCATGATGGCCGACCCGCCCGACACCGAGGCCGGAGGCGCCAGCGTGCCGGCGGATGCGACCGTCGCGGGCTTGTAGGCCTGGGCCGCCGGCTTGGCCGAAGCCGAGCTTGAAGGAGCAGGCCCGGACGACGCGGAAGCCGCAACCGGCTTGGCCGGCGTCACCACATGCGCCGTCGCCTGGGCGGGCTTCGCGGCCGGCACCGGAGCCGCAGCGGCGGGGGCCGCCCCGACGGGAACCACGGCCGTTTCACCGTCCAGGGCCACCTTTTCAGGCGTCATCTTGGGCGGGTTCACATATTCGGGGAGGGTACCGGGCGCCTCGGCGAAGGACATCTGGCCGCTTTCGCGCTCCTTGAGCTTGGCGAGGAACACCGGATGCATGCCGCCGTCGCTGTTGGTGCGCACCGGCGCCAGGGGCGCCGAGGGGACGAGCGCCGCCACCTGGGCCTCGTCGCTGCGCTGCTTCTCGGCCACCGCCGACGCCACCTGCGGCGCCACCTGGTAGGGCGGGCAGGACGCATTGGCATCGAAGCTGCGGCCGGGAACGGCCTCGGCGTCAAACACATAGGCGCGCCCGCAGACGTTGACCTTCGGCTCCTGCTTCGTCACCTCGAAGTGGTCGTAGCCCTGCTTCAGGTTGCGCCAGAACGCCATGTTGGGGTTGTTGCGGTGCCGGGCGAGGTTCTTCGGCGTCATGCGGAAGGGATAGGCCTGCACCTGGAACGCCCGCTGGCCGCCGGCGAAGCTCTCCCGCGCCAGCGAGAAGATCTCGGAAATCTGTTCGTCCGTCATGGCGTAGCAGCCGGCGGACGAGCAGTCGCCGTGCACCATGAGGAACTCGCCCGTGCGCCCGTAGGCCTTGTCGAAGGCGTTGGGGAAGCCGAGGTTGAAGGACAGGTAATAGCTGGAGTTCGGGTTCATCTGCCCCGGCGTGATGGTGTAGAAGCCTTCCGGCGCTTGCCGGTCGCCCATCCGCACCTTGGGGCCCAGCTCGCCCGACCAGCGGCAGATGGGATAGGTCTTCAACAGGGCGAACGAACCGTCGGAGGTGGCCTTCCACACTTCCAGCTCGGCTTCCTGCTTGAAGATGCGCACCAGCATCGGACTCGCCGGCGACATGTCCTTCTGCCCCAGCAGGGACACCATCTGGGGCGAAAGCGGCTTGTTGGCCTTGCGCGCCACCTCGGCGTCGGTCTGGTTGCAGGCGGCGAGCGCGAGCGCTGCGGTGGCGGCCAGGGCCACCATGCGGATGCGGGACGAGACCATCGCCCACGGACGGTTCAACGCGAAACGGTTCACCGCGCAACTCCTGGGTCCGTACCGGCCAGACAGACCGACATGGTTAGCCCCTCCCCCTTGATGACACGTTAGCGTCACCACCCGCCTCGCGGAGCGTTGCCGCCACCGTCCGGGCAGGCTTGGAGAAAATAAGGCAAATGCGGCCAAGATGAGATGCCGGGCCGGCCTTGGCCGCCTGCCATGGGCTCATGGTTAAAGCGACCGGCCGATAGCGAGAAATTTGTCACGCCGCGCCTTGCGGACGGCCGGCGCATCGAGGCCGGCGAGCTGCGACAGCGCATCGGCGATGGCATCCCCGGCGGCGCCGATGGTGGCCTCCGGATCGCGATGGGCGCCGCCCGGCGGCTCCTTCACGATGGCATCGATGATGCCGAATTTCAGCAGATCCTGCGCCGTGATCTTCATGTTGGTGGCGGCGTCCTGCGCCTTCGCCGTGTCGCGCCACAGGATGGAGGCCGCGCCTTCCGGCGAGATCACGCTGTAGATGGCGTGCTCCATCATCAGCACCTTGTTGGCGGTGGCGATGGCGATGGCTCCGCCCGAGCCGCCCTCGCCGATCACCAGCGCCACGTTCGGCGCGCCGAGCGCGAGGCAGGCATCGGTGGAGCGGGCGATGGCTTCCGCCTGCCCGCGCTCCTCGGCGCCGATGCCGGGATAGGCGCCGGCGGTGTCCACCAGCGAGATCAGCGGAATGGCAAAGCGGTCGGCCAGTTCCATGATGCGCGCCGCCTTGCGGTAGCCCTCGGGGCGCGCCATGCCGAAATTGTGCCGGATCCGGGTTTCCGTGGTGGAGCCCTTCTCGTGGCCCAGCACGCACACCGCCTCGCCGCGGAAACGGGCGAAGCCGCCGATGATGGCCTCGTCCTCGCCGAACTTGCGGTCACCGGCGAGGGGGGTGAAATCCTCGAACAGGCCCTTGGCGAAATCGGCGAAATGGGGCCGCTGCGGATGCCGCGCAACCAGCGTCTTCTGCCAGGGCGTCAGGTTGGCGTAGAGGGCGACAAGCGCGTCGCGGGCCTTGGTCTCGAGCCGCTGCACGTCGTCGGTGATGGCCACGCCATCGCCCGCAGAGGCGAGCGCGCGCAGTTCTTCGACCTTGGCCTCGAGTTCGGCGACCGGCTTCTCGAAGTCCAGATAGCTGCGCATGAGGGTCCGTAAGGTTGGAGGAGGCCCGAAACCGGTGCCGCCCCGACGGGGCCGGAAGCTGCCTGCGCCGGGTCGGCAAGTCAAGGCCGGTAACTCAAGGCCGGTAACTCAAGGTCGACAGGCCAAGGCTCGACAGGTCAGGGTTCGACAGGTCAGGGTTCGACAGGTCAGGGCCAGCGGCGCAAGCCCGCGCTCCGGAGGTCGCGGCCCGCTCCGAAACGTGAAGGCGACATGCCCCGTTTCCGCGCCGGCCGCTGCAACGGATAGGGCTGCGGGAGCGTTGTTCCCCAATAATGGTCACATCATGGAGATCACCATGGCCACCCATAAGAATACCACCGCCCGGGACAACGCACCCAAGACCGCAAAAACCGGGCGCCCGCCGGGCGCGCGCCGCGCCGCCGTCTCGCCAGCTCCCGAGCCGGAGTATGATTTTCCCGCCGCCGGCCCCCATGCCCGCCCGGAACTGATGGACCCCGACCGGACACCCGGCACCGGCGCCCTTTCGGAGCCGGGACGTTCCCGGGACGGGGACGCGACGGGCTGACGCAGGCGCGGCGGGCAGCCCGCTGTCCCGCCGGAAGCGACGGCCTGCGGCCTTGTCCATGATCACCTCGGGGACTATTGCTGACGCGAAACTCCCCGGGGATCCTACCTGCGATGCGCGCGCTGCTCGACGTCCTGCTTGTCGTCCTCCAACTCTACGTCTGGCTGCTCATCGCCGCGGCGGTGCTGTCCTGGCTCGTGGCCTTCAATGTGGTGAACCACCACAATGCGTTCGTGCGCAGCGTGGGCGAGTTCCTCTACCGGATCACGGAGCCGGTGCTCGCGCCCATCCGCTCCATCCTGCCGAGCCTCGGCGGCCTGGACCTCTCGCCCATGGTGCTGATCCTGATCATCTTTTTCATTCAGCAGGTCATCGCCTACTACATCTATCCCTACGTCTTCTGAGCGACGGGCACACCCTGTTGTCGTTCCTGAAGCTCCTGCCCGACGGCCTGGAGGTGCTCGTGCGCGCCACCCCGCGGGGCGGGCGCGATGGGCTCGACGGCGTGGCGGAGCTGTCGGACGGGCGCGCGGTGCTGAAGGTGCGGGTCAAGGCCCCGCCGGAGGATGGCGCGGCGACAGCTGCCGTCATCCGCGTGCTGGCGCAGGCCGCGGGGGTGGCGGCCTCCCAGGTCCGGCTCACCTCCGGCGCCACCGCGCGGGTTAAGACCTTCCGCATCACGGGGCGCGCGGACGACCTGGCGTCCGCGCTCTCGCAAGCCGCGGCAGCGCCCGCCGGCAAGGCGCGGAAGTAGCCCGCGCGCCTCGGCCCCTTCCGATCGGCGCCGGACCGGCCCCGGAACGTCGTCAGCACCGGGGAAAGCCCGGACTGCGGCTCGCCGCCTCCATCCATGGCTCTCTCTGGTCCGCCCCCCATCTGCGGCCCATCGGTGTCGGCCCATCGGTGTCGGGCTGATGCGCCCCGATCGGACCGCCGAGCGCCTTGCCCTCGCGGTGCCAGGAGGGCGGAGGGCGCCTTCAACGAACACGAGCAAAAGAAAAGGCGCCGCGCGGGGAGCGCGGCGCCTCAAGGCGTCAGTGACGCGGGTTCAGATCACTTCAGCGCCAGGAAGGTGGTGTCGAAGGAGAGGCTGGCCACGAAGCGGTCGCCGCAGGCGTTGGCGAGACCGGAGATCACGCCGCAGCTGTTGAACGCGCCGTCCCAGGTATAACCTTCCTTCAGCTCCGAGCCGTAGTAGCGCAGGTCGAGGGTCGCCGCCTTGTAGGTGAAGGCGATGCCCACGTTCCAGGTGGCGTAGGAGGGCAGCTCGTAGTTCGAGAACACGCCGGTGGTGTAGTAGACGTTGTCAATGTCGGTCATGCCGAGCCACTGATAGCCGAGCTCGCCCGACACGTAGACGCCGACGTCCTTGACCGGGCTCCACTTGGTGAAGTCCACCTTGAGGGTGCCGGACAGGTAGGTGCCGTCCGAGCCGGAGCCCGCATAGCTGTCGGTGTAGTAGAGGTTGCCGCCCACGGTGAACACGTCGTTGATGACGTAGGTCGGCTTGAAGTAGATTTCCCAGTAGTCGATGTTCACCGCCGGGAGGCCTTCGCCCAGCGTGTTCACGCCGATCTCGCCCGGATAGTAGTAATAGATGAAACCGCCGTCGAGGGTGAGGCCGCCCCAGGTGTGGCGGATACCGGCGTAGAGGTCGATCTCCGCGGAGGCGTCGGTCAGGCCGGTATAGTCACCGAACTGGTTGATGGGCGGGAAGTCCACGTTGGACGCCCACACGCCGCCATAGATCCAGTCGAACAGGCGCAGTTCGGCATAGCCCTGGACGGCCGGATTGCCGTCGGTCTGGGTGATACCGCGGAACACGTAATCCGTGGCGAGCTTCACGCCGAAGGCGACATCCCACAGCGGAGCCGGCTCGGGAGCCGGAACAGCCTTCACCGGCACCGGCGAGCTGAGGTCCGCCGCCGAAGCGGCGCCGGCCAGGAGCAGAGAGGCGGCGACGACTGCAATTTTCTTCATGGTGTAACCCCGCAGCGATTTAGACCGATAAAAATCAGGTCTCCGCCGTGTGTCCAATGGGAAAATTGAGGCAGCAATTGCTCCCTAAATGAGCAACCCCGCATAAATGCTGGATTCTTGTGTTGCAACCGCGCAACGCACCCAGGCGAAACGGTGACAGGCGCCGTTCCTGTCACGAAAATCATATGCCGTAGGGGGCAGGGATCACACCGGATGGCGGTGCCTGGATACGCCCGCGGGCCCCCATGTTACGCGCACGCAACAGCGAGTCGGGGAGCCGTCTGGGCTGTACCGAAGTACCGCCGCCGCGGTCTGAGCCCGGTCAGGGACGGTTCATGAGCAGGGGCCGGCCACGCTCCGGGGTCCGGGCCCACCCGCCGTCCTCCTGGCGGGCGAAGCGGATGACGGAAGCGCCGCTGTCACCACGCACCAGGATGTTGCCGCCCTCGATGTCCCACGCCACCGGACCGAAACGCAGCAGCGCCTGGTCGCAGCCGGAGGCGATGGCAAGCGCCTTGCCGGCGCCATTGGCCGCCGGCTGGTCGAGGAGCGTCCAGCGGCAGACCGGAGCCCCCGCCTGGCGCGCGAGGTCCCACTCGCCCACCACCTCCTCGACCTTGAGCTCGGCATCCTCGGCCGCGACCGCCGGATTGGCGAGGAAATAGACGCCGTCGCCTTCCCGAAGCGCCTCATAGCTGCCGTTGGTGCCTTCCGTGAACTCGGCCACGGTGCGGCCCTGGGCGTTGAGCAGGCGCAGGGAGCCGGACGGGTCCGGGAGCCAAGCCGCGACCTGGGCGGAAAAGGCGATGATGGCGCACGCCTGCCGGTCGAACTCCACCGCGAGCCCCGGTCCCCCCGGCTCGGATTTCAGCGCGAAGGCGCAGGAGCGCGAGCCGTCGGCATTGGTCAGGCGGAAGGGGGCGGCAAGGCGCGCGGCAGCTTCCCGCACCGCGGGATCGAGCCGCGGGGCCGCCGGCGGGCGCGGGGCGGCGGCGGGCGTGGTCGCCGCCCCTGACGGCGCATCGCCGCGCTGGACCATCTGCGCGCCAGCCTGATTCGCGACCGGCGCCGCATGGAGCGGGGGCGCGCCCAGCGGCGCGCCGACCACCAGCGCCGCAGCGAGACCGAGAAGATGCCTTCGCGCCATCCTGCCCTCGAAGCCGAACACGGAGGCGGAAAGCTAGCACCTTCCGGGCCCCGGTTCATCCCCACGCGCGGCGGGGACCGCAGTGGCGCCGGCCAGATCGGACCCGTGCGGTCCCTATGCCTTCGGCCATGGCGTCTCCGCCACCGGGGTCAGGGGCGCCTTGCCGTCCATGACGGCAAGGATGTTGTCCACCACCAGCTGGCCCATGGCGGTGCGGGTATGGTGCGTGGAGGAGCCCACGTGCGGCAGCAGCACGGCATTGTCGAGCGCGAAGAACGCTTCCGGCACGTTGGGCTCGTCGGCGAACACGTCGAGCCCGGCGGCAAGGATGGTGCGGGCCTCGAGCGCACGGAGCAGCGCCGCCTCGTCCACCACCGTGCCGCGGGCGACATTGATCAGGATGCCGTCCGGCCCCAGGGCGGCGAGCACCGCGGCATCCACGAGGTGGCGGGTCTGCGCCCCGCCGGGCACGATGACGACGAGCACGCTCACGTCCCGCGCCATGTCGAGCAGGCTTGCATAATAGGTCAGGGCCACGTCCGGCTGCGGACGTCGGCCGTGATAGACCACCGGCACCGAGAAAGCCTCCAGCCGCCGGGCAATGGCCTTGCCGATACGACCCATGCCGACGATGCCCACGGTGCGCCCGCGCAGGGTCGGCCCCAGGGGATAGGCCGCCTTCAGCCACTTGCCGTCGCGCAGGAACCGGTCGGCCTGCGGGATCTGCCGCACGGTGGCGAGCAGCAGGCCAAGGGTCAGGTCCGCCACCTCCTCGTTCAGCACGTCCGGGGTGTTGGTGACGATCACGCCGCGCCGGGCGGCGGCCACGGCATCCACCGTGTCGTAGCCGACGCCGAAATTGCCGACGATCCGCAGATTCGGCAGGCGCGCCATCAACGCCTCGTCCACCCGCACCTTGCCCCGCGTGGCAATGGCGCACACCGCGCCGGCGTTCGCCTCGGACAGCGCTTCCAGGGGCACCAGGTCGAAGCGGCCGGCGAGCTGGCGCTCCACCACGTCTTCCATCACGGGGCCGGTGGTGAGGACGGCCAAGCGGGCTTGATCGGTCATTGAAGGGCTCGCAGATGTGGCCCGGTCCTGGGCCGGGACGAAGGAAGCGGTCGCGCGGGCCCGGCATCTCGAAGCGGACGCCTGCGCCGGGGGCATCCCTGTTTAACGCCATCCTCGCGCGCGGTTCAATGAAAGTTCAATCGTTTTAAATTCCCTCTTGATCCCGGCTTCGCCTTTCACCATGATCGCGCCGCGTCACAACGAGGGCGCAAGGTTCCCCAAGGGACTGTTCCCCGAGGGACCCAAGAAACAGAATGAAGATCACGCGCACCGTTGAATGCGGACGGATCTCCGCCCGGCGCGCTGGCGAACACGAGGGAGAGGACGCTTCATGGCAACCGTGGATATTCGCGGTGTAAAGAAGGCCTATGGCGCGACGGCCGTCATCCATGGGGTGGATGTCAGCATTCGCGACGGCGAATTCGTGGTGCTCGTGGGGCCGTCCGGCTGCGGAAAGTCCACCCTCCTGCGGATGATCGCGGGCCTCGAGAACATCACCGGCGGCCAGATCCTCATCGGCAACCGCGTCATCAACGAAATGCCGCCCAAGGAACGGGACATCGCCATGGTGTTCCAGAACTACGCGCTCTATCCCCACATGACCGTGGGCGCCAACATGGGCTTCTCGCTCAAGCTGCGCAAAGCCCCCCAGGCGGAGATCGATTCGCGGGTCAAGCGCGCGGCGGAAATCCTCAACCTGACCAAGCTGCTGGACCGCTACCCCCGCCAGCTTTCCGGCGGTCAGCGCCAGCGCGTCGCCATGGGCCGCGCCATCGTGCGCGACCCGCAGGTGTTCCTGTTCGACGAGCCGCTCTCCAACCTCGACGCCCAGCTGCGCGTGCAGATGCGCACCGAGATCAAGGAGCTGCACCAGCGGCTGAAGACCACCACGGTCTACGTCACCCACGACCAGATCGAGGCCATGACCATGGCCGATAAGATCGTGGTGATGCATGACGGCATCGTGGAGCAGATCGGCGCCCCGCTGGACCTCTACGACAAGCCCGCCAACCAGTTCGTGGCCGGCTTCATCGGCTCGCCCTCCATGAACTTCGTCAAGGGCAAGGTGCGCCTCGGCGCCGACCCGCGGCTGGTGACGGACAGCGGCGTGGAGATGCCCCTGCCGGCCGCACCCGGCCTCACCGACGGCCAGGGCGTCGTCTACGGCCTGCGGCCAGAGCACGTCCGGCTCGATCCCCAGGGCGTGCCGGCGACCGTGGTGGTGACCGAGCCCACCGGCTCGGAAATCCTGGTGGTGGCGCGCCTCGGCGCGGCCGGCCAGAAGGGACAGGAGATCACCTGCCTGTTCCGCGAGCGCCTGTCGTTCAGTCCCGGCGAGGTGATCCACATCGCGCCACAGCCGGGCCTGACACACCTTTTTGAGGAGGCGACGGGCAAGCGCCTCTGACACACTCCAGACGGCAAGAAAACGGCCCGGCGACGCCAAACCCAAAACGCCAGGACCGCAACAGAACAGCCGCTGGCCAGAACAAACGCATCTTCATGGGAGGAAGACGAATGACCCTTTCCAGACGCGACCTGCTGATGGGCGGCGCCGGCCTTGCCGCCGGCAGCATGGCCCTGCCCTTCGTCGGCGGCATCTTGGGCGGCACGCCGGCCCTCGGCCAGTCCGTTCCGAAGTTCGAGCCGGAGCCCGGCGCCTCCCTGCGCCTCCTGCGCTGGTCTCCCTTCGTGAAGGGGGAGGAGGACGCCTGGATCGCCAACACCAAGAAGTTCACCGAGGCCACCGGCATCGAGGTGCGCATCGACAAGGAGAGCTGGGAGGACATCCGCCCCAAGGCCGCGGTGGCCGCGAACGTGGGCTCGGGCCCCGACATCGTGTGGGTCTGGTTCGACGACGCCCAGCAGTATCCCGACAAGCTGCTCGACGTGACCGACCTCGCCAAGGGCCTTAGCGCCACCTATGGCGGCTACTATCCGGGCAACGAAGTCTATGCCCAGGTGAACAACCGCTTCGTGGCGCTGCCGCTCGCCACCATCGGCAACGCGGTGGTCTATCGCGACAGCTGGGTGAAGCAGGCCGGCTTCAGCGAGTTCCCGAAGGACACCAAGGGCCTGCTGGAACTCGGCAAGGCCCTGAAGGCCATCAACCACCCCATGGGCTTCACCCTCGGCCACGGGGTCGGCGACGGCAACAATTACTGCCACTGGATCCTGTGGAGCCATGGCGGCCGGATGGTGGACGAGACCGGCAAGGTGGTCATCAACTCGCCGGAGACTGTCGCCGGCCTGCGCTACGCCGCCGAGCTCTACAAGACCTTCATTCCCGGCACCGAGAGCTGGCTCGACGTGAACAACAACCGCGCCTTCATCGCCGGCGATCTCGCCGTGACGGCGAACGGCGTGTCGGTCTATTACGCGGCGGCCAACGATCCCAAGCTCGCCGACATGGCGGCGGACATGCGGTCCACCAACTTCCCCATCGGGCCGGTGGGCAAGTCGGTCGAACTGCACCAGACCACCCAGGCCTGCATCTTCAAGTACACCAAGTACCCGAAGGCGGCGCAGGCCTACCTCTCCTTCATGTTCGACGCGCCGCAATACAACGCCTGGCTCACCGGCGCGAGCGCCTATTGCTGCCAGACGCTGAAAGCGTTCGCCAGCAATCCGGTATGGACCTCCAAGCCCATCCACGCCGCCTATTCCAAGGCCTCCGAGACCCTGCGGCCCAACGGCTATGCCGGCCCGCTCGGCCCGAAGTCCGCGGCCGCCATGGCGGACTGGATCGTGGTGGACATGGTGGCGGAAGCCTCCACCGGCCAGCGCACCCCGGAAGACGCCGCCAAGCGCGCCCAGCAACGCGCCGAGCGCATCTACCGCTGAGGCGGGGCGCTTCAGCCCGCCTTCCGCCCTCTCCCGCCCGCGGGAGGGGGCCCCGGCCACAGTCCCTCCCCGCCCGAAGCCGGACGTTTCCGGCTTCGGCGCCCCAGACCCGGACCCGGCGGCAGCCGGGCGCGTCGCGGGTCCGAACCCGGCATCATGCGGGGCCGGGCGGAAGAGGCCAAGAAACGAGACTTTCCGGAGATCGGTCCCATGGCCAACGTCACAGCGGCTGAGCCGTCCACCTCACGGTCCTTCTGGGCCGGCATCGGCCAGGGCCGGCATGTGGTCGGCATCCTCTTCATGCTGCCGGCCGCAGTCTTCCTGCTGTTTTTCCTCACCTACCCGCTGGGGCTCGGCGTCTGGCTCGGCTTCACCGACACCCGCATCGGCCGCCCGGGCGAGTTCATCGGCATCGAGAACTACCAGTCGCTCTGGGGTGACAGCCTGTTCTGGCTGGTGGTGTTCAACACCATTCTCTACACCACGGTCGCGTCGGTGCTGAAGTTCGGCCTCGGCCTGTGGCTGGCGCTGCTCCTCAACGAGAACATGCCGTTCAAGGCCTTCTTCCGCGCCATCGTGCTTTTGCCCTGGGTGGTGCCCACCGTGCTCTCGGCCATCGCCTTCTGGTGGATCTTCGACAGCCAGTACTCGATCATCT
This sequence comes from Xanthobacter autotrophicus, assembly GCF_030015065.1. GTDB lineage: Bacteria > Pseudomonadota > Alphaproteobacteria > Rhizobiales > Xanthobacteraceae > Xanthobacter > Xanthobacter autotrophicus_D. The sequence continues at coordinate 31,044 of NZ_JAIVFN010000045.1, forward strand.
CCTGGGCGCTCATCAAGATGGGGCTGATCTCGACCCCCATCAACTTCCTTGGCGACGTGGCCAACGCCCGCGCCTCGGTGATCGCCGCCAATGTGTGGCGCGGCATTCCCTTCGTCGCCATCTCGCTTTTGGCCGGCCTGCAGACCATCTCGCCCTCGCTGCACGAGGCGGCGACGCTGGACGGCGCCACCAACTGGCAGCGCTTCCGCTACATCACGCTGCCCATGCTCTCGCCCATCATCGCGGTGGTGATGACCTTCTCGGTGCTGTTCACCTTCACCGACTTCCAGCTGATCTACGTGCTCACCCGCGGCGGCCCGCTCAACTCCACCCACCTGATGGCGACCCTGTCCTTCCAGCGCGCCATTCCCGGCGGCTCCCTGGGCGAGGGCGCGGCCATCGCGGTGGCGATGATCCCGTTCCTGCTGGCCGCCATCCTGTTCAGCTATTTCGGGCTCCAGCGCCGCAAGTGGCAGCAGGGCGGAGCGGACTGATGGACCCGCACGCAACGTGGCGCGCGCCCGGCACGCCGTCCCGCCC
>NZ_JAIVFN010000046.1 GCF_030015065.1 Xanthobacter autotrophicus
GCCGCGGAGGAGGCGGCACCGGCGGCCGGCGCTCCGGCCGCCCCTCCCGCTCCCGCATCCGCGGAAGCCCCGGTGCCGGTGATGAGCCGCCCCGACAGCGAGTTGCGCGCGCTCATCCGCGAATTGCGGGAGCAGATCGTGAAGACCTCCGATTATGTGGGCGACGAGTTCGCCGACCTCGCCCGCAAGATGCACGAGGGCGAGATCGAGCACCGCTCCATCTACGGCGAGGCGACGGTGGAGGAGGTCAAGGCCCTGCGCGAAGACGACGTGGAGGTGCTCCCCCTGCCGGTGCTGCCGGAAGACCGCAACTGAGGCGGGAGCCCTACCCCTCCCGCTCCGCCACCAGAAAGTAGTTCACCGACAGGTCCCCGGTCAGGTGGAAGTCGCCCGAGAGCGGCTCGTAGGCGAGGCCGACCTTCTCCCGCGCGGCGAAGCCCGCGGCGGCAAGCGTCGCCTCCAGCTCCTCGGGGGTGATGAACTTTTCCCACCGATGGGTGCCCGGCGGCAGCCAGCGCAGCACATATTCCGCGCCCACGATGGCAAGGGCGAAGCTCCTGGCGGTGCGGTTGAGGGTGGAAAGCACCAGCACGCCCCCCTCCGCCACGAGGCGTCCGGCGGTGCGCACGAACAGGCTTACATCCGCCACGTGCTCCACCACCTCCAGCGCCACCACCACGTCGAAACGGGCCCCGCGCGCGGCCAGTTCCTCGGCCGTCACCGGCATGTAGTCGATGGAAAGGCCGGACGCCGCCGCATGGGCGCGGGCGATCGCCACGTTTCCGGGCGCGGGATCTATGCCGGTCACATGCCCGCCCATGCGCGCCAGAGGCTCGCTGAGCAGGCCGCCGCCGCAGCCGATGTCGAGGATGGAGAGGCCCTTCAGCGGGCGCAGCGCGCGGGCGTCGCGGCCGAAATGGCGCACCAGCGCATCGCGCAGGAAGGCAAGGCGCGCCGGGTTCATGGCGTGGAGCGGCGCCATCTTGCCCTTCTCGTCCCACCATTGCGCGCCGAGCGCATCGAAGCGGGCGACCTCGGCCGGATCGACGGTGGCGTTCATCTCGGACATAAGGCCTCCTCGGCAGGCGCCGTCTCGCCCCCAGCATTAAGCGGGGGGCGAAGATGGAGCAAGGCGGCGCCACCCGGCTCCGGTTCAGCCACGCACCATGCCGACGATGTCCTTCACCTCGGCGATGGTCTGGTCGGCGATGACGCGGGCCCGGTCGGCGCCGTCGATGAGGATGGCATCAATGGCGGCGGGGTCGGCCATCAGGCGCTGCATCTCGGTGCCGATGGGGCCGAGCTTGTCCACCGCGAGATCCACCAGCGCCGCCTTGAAGGCGGAGAACTGGGCGTTGCCGTAGTCCTTCAGCACGTCGGCCTTAGTCCGGTCCGACAGCGCGGCGAAGATGCCCACGAGGTTGTCCGCCTCGGGACGGCTCTTAAGGCCCTCCTCCTCGGTGGGCAGGGGCTCGGGATCGGTCTTCGCCTTGCGCACCTTGCCGGCGATGGTGTCGGCAGTGTCGGTCAGGTTGATGCGCGAGAAGTCGGAGGCGTCCGACTTGGACATCTTCTTGGCACCGTCGCGCAGGCTCATCACCCGCGTGGCAGGCCCCGCGATCAGCGGCTCGGTCAGGGGGAAATAGCCCTCTTTGTGCCCGTGCGCGGCGATGGACGGCGCGAAATCGGTGTTGAACTTCTGCGCGATGTCGCGCGTCAGCTCCAGATGCTGCTTCTGGTCGTCACCCACCGGCACATGGGTGGCGCGATAAAGCAGGATGTCTGCCGCCATCAGCGCCGGATAGGCGAACAGGCCGACGGAGGCATTCTCCCGGTCCTTGCCCGCCTTCTCCTTGAACTGGGTCATGCGGTTGAGCCAGCCCATGCGGGCGACGCAGTTGAAGATCCAGGCCAGCTCGGCGTGGCCCGACACCTGGCTCTGATTGAACACGATATGCGCCCTGGGGTCGATGCCGCAGGCGATGAAAGCCGCGGTGACCTCGCGGATGTGGCGCTTCAGCTCGTCCGGCTCCTGCCAGACGGTGATGGCGTGGAGGTCCACCACGCAATAGATGCATTCGTGGCTCTTCTGCAACTCCACGAAGCGCTTGATGGCGCCGAGATAATTGCCGAGGTGCAGATTGCCCGTGGGCTGCACGCCGGAAAACACGCGATCCGCGACCGCCGCCATGGCGACCTCCAACAGAGCGGCGCACCGCTCGAAAATGCCCTGCGGCGGCAGGCTGCCGCGACGACGCTCGCCGCACCGCTTTGGCCGTCCCGACCCGCATGGATGACCCCCGGCGACCGAAGCGCGGCCATTTGCGGGGAGATGATGGGGCGCGTCATGCCACCTGGTGTCCCATCGCGCAAGGGGCGCGGGGAACGGGGCGGCTCAGCCCTGTGGCGAGAGCTTCGGCAGCAGCGCCTTGAGGGCGAAGGCCGCTCCGCCATACATGGCGGCGCCGGCACCCACGAGCCCGGCGAGCCGCAGTGCTGCAGCGAGCTGGCCTTCCGGCGCCGCCCAGAATGCCGCGAGCGCCGCGACGCACCCGGCCATGAGCAGGCTCGCCGCCAGGAGCCCCAGGGCCGAAAGCAGCACCGCGCGGGAGAAGCACAGCGCCCCGGCCCGCACCAGCAGCCCGCCCAGGACCAGGATGGACGCGACGGCCGAGAGCGCCGCCGCCCCCGCCGCCGCCTGCGGCCCGAAGCCGAGCCCCAGGGCGAAGGCCGACAGCAGGCAGACGGCGAGGGAGCCGAGGGCGACCCGCTCCGCCATCTTCACCCGGCCCGAGGTGGATGCGGCGGCGGAGAGGATGCGCTCCAGCCCCTGCGCCGGCAGCGAGAGGGCGAGCACCGCCAAAAGCGCGCCGGTGAGCCGGGCATCCCCGGCATCGAAGCTGCCGCGCTGGAACAGGGTTATGACGATGGGATCGGCGAGCACGGCGAGCCCCGTGGCCGCCGGCAAGGCGAAGGCGAGGGCGGCGAGCACGGCCCGTCCGACGGCCTCGGGCACATCGGCCGCCGCCCCCGAAAGCGCGCTCTTGCGCAGCAGGGCCGGCACCAGCACCGCGCCCGCGCTGGCGCCCACGAGGCCAAGGGGCAGGTCCATGAGGCGCTGGGCATAGTTCAGCGCGGCCACGGCGCCGGGGCTCGCCGAGACGGCCGCGGCGATGATGATGAGGCGGAACTGGCTCAGGCCCGCGAACAGCAGGGCCGGCGCGGCGGCGCGGATGACGCCCAGCGCCTTGCGCCAGGGCCAGCCTCCCGCAACGGGCCCGGGCGTAGCCGGGCAGCCCCGCGCAGCCACCATCATGAGCCCAAGCTGGGCCCCCCCCGCGGCCACGGTGGCGGCGGCGATGGCGAGGGCGGCGGTGTCGCTCTCCATCAGCCCGCGCAGGAGAAGCACCGCGATGACGGCGAGCACGGTGAGGTTGGCCGCCACCGGAGCCAGCGCCGGCAGGAGGACGCGATAGGCGCCGTTGGCAACGCCCCCATAGATGGCTGCGAGGCCGGCGAACGGCAGGTAGAGCACCGCCACACGCCCGCACAGGATGGCCACGTCCGCGCGCGCGCCACCCGGCTCGAAGCCCGGCGCCAGCAGGCGGATGACGAGGGGCATGAACAGCGCGGCGAGAAGCGCAAAGGCCAGGAGCGTGCCCAGCAGCAGCGCCAGCGTTGCCCGCGCGAGGCGCCGGGGTGCGTCAGGGTCATCCGACTCGGCGCGTGCCAGGGCGGGGATGAAGGCGAGGTTGAACGCCCCTTCCGACAAGAGGCGCCGCGCCAGCAGGGGCAAGGCGAGGGACGCCACCAGCGCATCGGCCGCGGGCCCGGCGCCCAGCACCGCCGCCGTGGCGGCATCGCGCACGAAGCCGAGGATGCGGGAGGAGAGCGTCGCTGCCGAAACGATGGAGGTGCGGGCGAGGAGGGACATGGCCCAGCCTATGCCCCGTCACCGTGCCGCTGTCGATGAGGTGGCGGATCGCACCGCCTGCGTCCTGCTGGACCCGGCGCGAAGCGCGCCCGCACCGGCGGCGGCGGCCAAAAGAAAACGCCCGCCGAAGCGGGCGTTCCTGTTTCTGCAATGCCCGCCGGCCTCAGGCCTGGGGCTGGGGCTCGATGGAGCCGCCGGCGCCGCCGGGGCGGGGGCGCTTGGTGGTGGGAATGGCCGAGCCGCGCGGGTTGGAAGGCTCCAGCACGCTCTCCCGGTTCGGCGTCTTGCCGTCCAGCAGGTCGACAATCTCGTCGCCCGAGAGGGTCTCGTATTCCAGCAGGCCACGGGCCAGCGTCTCGAGGTCCTGGTACTTCTCGGTCAGGATGCGCTTGGCCTCCTCATAGCCCTCGTCCACGAGGCGACGCACCTCGCGGTCGATGGTCTGCGCGGTAGCCTCGGACACGTTCTGCTGGCGCGACACCGACATGCCGAGGAAGACCTCGTCCTGGTTGTCGCCATAGGCCACGGTGCCGAGATCCGCCGAGAAGCCCCAGCGCGTCACCATCATCTTGGCGAGGCGGGTCGCCTGCTCGATGTCCGAGGCGGCGCCGGAGGTCACCTTGTCGTGGCCGAACACCAGTTCCTCCGCCACGCGCCCGCCCATCATGATGGCGAGGCGCGAGGTCATCTGCTCGTAGGACATGGAGAGCTTGTCCCGCTCGGGCAGCTGCATGACCATGCCCAGCGCGCGGCCGCGGGGGATGATGGTGGCCTTGTGCACCGGGTCGGTGGCCGGCACGTTCAGCGCCACGATGGCATGGCCGCCCTCGTGATAGGCGGTCAGCATCTTCTCTTCCTCGGTCATGACGAGCGAGCGGCGTTCCGCGCCCATCATCACCTTGTCCTTGGCGTCCTCGAACTCGGCCATGGTGACCATGCGCTTGTTGCGCCGGGCCGCCATCAGCGCCGCCTCGTTACAGAGGTTGGCAAGGTCCGCGCCGGAGAAGCCGGGGGTGCCGCGGGCGATGGTCTTCAGGTTCACGTCGGGCGCGACCGGAATCTTGCGGGCGTGCACCTTCAGGATCTGCTCGCGGCCCACCACGTCCGGGTTCGGCACGATGACCTGGCGGTCGAAGCGGCCGGGGCGCAGCAGCGCCGGGTCGAGCACGTCCGGGCGGTTGGTGGCGGCGATGAGGATGATGCCCTCGTTCGCCTCGAAGCCGTCCATCTCCACCAGCAGCTGGTTGAGGGTCTGCTCGCGCTCGTCATTGCCGCCGCCGAGGCCGGCGCCGCGGTGGCGACCCACCGCGTCGATCTCGTCGATGAAGATGATGCACGGGGCATTCTTCTTCGCCTGCTCGAACATGTCGCGCACGCGGCTGGCGCCGACGCCCACGAACATCTCCACGAAGTCCGAGCCGGAAATGGTGAAGAAGGGCACGTTGGCTTCGCCGGCGATGGCGCGGGCAAGCAGCGTCTTGCCGGTGCCGGGAGGACCCACCAGCAGCACGCCGCGCGGGATGCGACCGCCGAGCCGCTGGAACTTCTGCGGGTCACGCAGGAATTCCACGATCTCGGTCAGGTCGCTCTTGGCCTCGTCGATGCCGGCCACGTCGTCGAAGGTGACACGGCCGTGCGCCTCGGTGAGCAGCTTCGCGCGGCTCTTGCCGAAGCCCATGGCCTTGCCGCCGGCACCCTGCATCTGGCGCGACAGGAAGATCCACACGCCGATCAGGGCCAGGAACGGCAGCCAGGAGACGAGCAGGCTCACGAACCACGGCACGTTGTCCGACGGCGCCCGGGCGGTGATCTGCACGCCCTTGCCGTACAGCCGCTGCACGAGGGACGGATCGTTCGGCGCGTAGGTCTGGAAGCCGCCGGACCGGTCGGAATAGGTGCCGGTGATGTTCGGCCCCTCGATCACGACCTCGCGCACCTTGCCGGCGTCAACGTCATTGAGGAGCTGCGAGAAGGAGATCTCGTTCGCGTTCGTGCGCTGGCCGGGGCTGTTGAACAGCGAGAACAAGGCCAGAAGCAGAAGGACGATGATCACCCAAAGGGCGAAATTGCGTAGATTGGCGTTCATTGAACCCTCGTGGGGACAGAAAGGGTCAGCCCGTTTCGACGCCTTACCATACGGAAGAATGCCTCCGCACCGGCCTGTCGTCAGTGAGGCCTCCCGCACCGTCCGTCGCCTAATTTAGGAGCGAGGCCCCTTCTTGCCAAGGACACGCGGTCCCAAGCGGCCTGAATTCGACGCGACCGGCCCGTCATCACGGCGCGGCGGCGCGGCCGAGACGTGCAGCGCGCCCCTTCGCAGGCTCACCTGAGCACCGGCGAGGGTGCGGCGAAATAGAGCAGACGGCGCGCCCATGGCCTCCTTCAAGGCGTCGAACAGCGCTTCGAGCTTCGCGAGTTCCACCGGGCCTTCCGTTGCGGCCCGGCCGATGGCGCGGGCGAGCAGGCGCAGGCCGATCTCGTCGGGCAAGGTGGCAAAGGCCGCCGCATCGAGGACGCTGGTGCCCTCCGCCCCCTCCGGCGCGGAGCGGTGGAGGGTGGCCTCGGCCGCGTCCGTGGCGGCTTCCAGGGCCTGATCGGCCCGCGCCGCCCGGCGGGCGAGCGTGGCGAGGCGGCGGGCATCGAGCCCCTCCCCCGCCAGCGCCTGCGCCATGGCCCGCAGGCGCGGGCGGGCGAAGCGCGGGTCCAGATTGGCGGGATCGCATGCGAAGGCGAGGCCGGCCGCCTCCAGCGTCGCCACCAGTTGCGCCTTGGGCACCTCGAGGAACGGGCGCAGCAAGACCAGGCCATGGCGCACCGCATCGCCGCGCATGCCGGCAAGGCCGGACAGGCCCGACCCCCGGGCAAGGCGGAACAGCACCGTCTCGGCCTGGTCGTCGCGGGTATGGGCCAGCGCGATGGCCGTTGCCCCGGCCTCATGCGCGGCGGCAGCCAGCAGGCCGTAGCGCGCCTCCCGGGCGGCCTCCTGGATGCCATGAGCGGGCTTGGCGCCCTGCCAGACGAGGATGCGGTGTGGCACGCCCAGCCTGGCCGCGAGGACCGCGACATCCGCCGCCTCACGCGCCGCGTCCGCCCGCAGGCCATGGTCCACCGTGGCGGCGACGAGGTCCGGCCCGGTCTCCCGCTCGGCGCGCCAGCGCCGGGCAAGATGGAGCAACGCGGTGGAATCAGGCCCGCCGGAGACCGCGATCAGAATGCGCGGGTGATGTGCGAACGAGGCGAACAGGGCATCGAGCGCGCTGTCCTCGACGGGGGGTGTCGCCCCGGAGCTTGCTGCCGGGAAGCCGCCCGTCGCCATTCGGCGTCAGCAGCCGATGCGCTTCTGCTCCCGCTCCACCGCCTGGCGGATGGACGACGGGGCGCGCGGATATTTGCGATCCACCTCCTGCAGCGTGGCGCAGGCGGTCTCCTTCTCGCCGAGGCCCGCGAGGGACTGGCCGAGGCGCAGCAGCGCTTCCGGCGCGCGGGCGGAACTGGGATGCTTGGTGGAAACCTCGAGAAAGGACGCCGCCGCATCCCCGTAATTCTGGCGCAGGAACAGGCTCTCCCCGAGCATGAAGGTGGCATCGGGAATGATGCGGTCGCCGGAGGCGGACTGGATGATCTGGCGGAAGGTCTGCTCCGCCCCGGCATAATCCTGGCGCTGGAGCTGGGCCTGGCCGGCATCGTAAAGCTCGCGCGCGGAGGCGCCGGGACCCGGCAGCGCCGCCACCTGGGTGCCCGTGGATGCCGGGCGCGTGCCGGGGACGGCCTCCGCCGGACGCGGCAGGGCCGCTGCGGTAGTGGCCGGCGAGCCCAGAGGCTGCGGAGCGCCGGGCGCGGCGGGGTCCATGTTGGGATCGAAGGCGTCGGACCTCTTGCCGGGCGTGCCGGGCCCCGTCGCGGGGCGCCCGGAAGGCAGCGTGGCCGCCGGAGGGGCAGCGGGCGCGGAAGCCGCCGCGGCCGGCGGGCGGGCGCCGCCGGCGCCTTCCTCCAGCCGGCGCACCTGCGCTTCCAGCTGCTGGTTGCGATATTGCAGCTGCTCCACCTGGCCGGTGAGCTGGCGCAGGGACGATTCGAGCCGCTCCATGCGGCTGACCAGCTCGGTCTCGTCGCCGCCCTGCACCGGCTGGGGCGTCGCGGCCGGGGGCTTGAAGATGTTGCCGAACAATCCACCGTCCTGCTGGGCGGCGGCGGGCAGCGCGACGACACTCAGAGCGAGGGCGAGAACACCGACCAGCGGCAGGCGCATCATCTTGGGTCCAAGGGCTTGTGGCGGGAAAGGACGGCCGGGATCAGCCTCCCGGGCGGGCCAAGCATAGGGCATGGATCGCGTCCAAAGTGTGACTCGGCAAAGGGTTGCGCTTCGGGGTCGGCGCGCCGGGCCGGCCCATCAGGCCGGCATGTCCCTGTTCCGTCCGCCCCCGGATGCAAGGATCTGCCGTGGAAAGCGAAAGGGCCGGCGGCCGCAGGCGGCGCCGGCCCTTTTCGATGCAACACGAGGCTCGGTTCAGGCGCCGCCGGCGTTCAGCACGGTGACCGCGCGGCGGTTCTGCGACCAGCACGAGATGTCGTTGCAGACCGCCACCGGGCGCTCCTTGCCGTAGGAGATGGTGCGCATGCGCGCCGGGTCGATGCCGCGGGCGGCGAGATAGTCGCGCACGCTCTGGGCCCGCTTGGCGCCGAGGGCGATGTTGTATTCGCGGGTGCCGCGCTCGTCCGCATGCCCTTCGATGGTGAAGGTGTAGCGGTTCCACTGCTGCAGCCACTGGGCCTGCCGGTCGAGGGTGGCGCGGGCCTGGGGGGTGAGGTCGGTCTGGTCGCTCTCGAAGAACACGCGATCGCCCACCGCGACAACGAATTCCTGCGGCGAGCCGGGCGGGCCGCCGGCCCCGCCGGCGCCGGCATTCTGGTTGGGGTTATTGGCGCACGCGGCAAGGGCCAGCGCGAAGCCGAACAGAGCCGCGAACCGGAAGCCGCGAGCTAGCCTGAGGAAACGCATTCCGGTATCTCCCTTCTCAACGCTGGACCGGAGGCATCCGTCTATCAGCCGCCCGGTTAAGCGAACGTTCCGCGCACGGCCCTGAGGCCGCATGTGTTGCCGGAAACCGGGTGAGGCATGCATTTCCTGCGCGCCATGGTTTCCAAGCGGTTATCCGTGCCCCCTTCCCGGCGCGCGGCGGCACGCCCGCTCAGGGCGGACCACGCGCTTGCGGCGGTTCCGAAGAAGGCCTGTGAGCCGGCAACGCCAGCCCGTCGACAAGGTCTTCACTGATGCCGTCTCGTGGCGTCATCATGGCGAGCGCGTGCTGCCCTCGGGGCAGAGCGAAAGCGCCCGAGGGCGTTGCACAAGTGCCACAGGTCGGTCGGCGCGCAACGGCGGCGCCCGATGCGCGCAGGAAGCGCCACCGACAGGAAGCGCCACCGAGCGGCCAATGCCCGCCGGGGTGTCGGCCACCGCAGGACCGCGGGATGGCGCGCCTCAGGCGCGGCCGGCCTCCCAGCGCGCGGCCTGGGTCTCGGCCTTCTTGCGCTCGGCGGCGGGAAGCTGGGAAACGACCTCGTCCAGCATCGGATCGCCGAGCCCCCGCCGCTTGGCGAGCAAATGCCAAGCGGCAGCCTGGAGCTTGTCCTGCGACACCCCCCGGCCGGTCGCGAGCAGCCGCGCGTAGCGGTTCTGGGCGATGGCGTTGCCGCCCAGGGCCGCCTTGCGGAACATGGCCGCGGCTGCGGCCTCGTCCTTGGGCACGCCCACGCCGTTGAACTGCATGATGGCGATTTCCACCTGCGCCGTGATGTGGCCGAGCCGCGCCGCGGAAGCCATCAGCCGCGCCGATGCGGCAAGGTCCTTCTCCACGCCGTTGCCCTCCTTGAGCAGCACGGCGAGGGCATATTGGGCGTCCTCGATATCCTTGCCCGCCGCCACCTCGAACCAGCGCGCGGCCTCGCCCGGCTCCTTGGGAATCTTGCGGCCCTGCAGGTAGAGCAGGCCCAGATTGTAAGCTGCGGCGCCGTTGCCCTTCTCCGCGGCGGCCCGCAGCAGGCGGGCGGCCTCGGCCTCGTCCTGCTTCAAGCCCTGCCCGGCCAGCGTCAGGTTGCCGAGGGCGAGCAAGGCGCCCGGCGAGCCGGCGGCAGCGGCCTTGCGGTACCAGTCGATGGCCTTGGCGAAATCCAGCGGCACGCCATAGCCGGAGGCGTAGAGGTCGCCGAGCAGGGTCATGGCGGCCTGGTCCGACCCGGCGCGGGCGCGCTTCAGCGCCTCGTTGAAGGCGGTGAGATAGTAGCCGCGCTGGTAGGCGCCATAGGCGAGATCGCCGCTGCCGCCCGGCGTATCGTTGCTGGGATAGGAGATCTGCGGGCCAAGCAAAGGCGGCGGCGTGCGCGAATCGGCGCGGGCAGCACCCGGCTTGTCGCTCGGCTTGTCCGCCGGCTTCGGCGCGGGCTTGGCGGCAGGCTTGGTAGCGGGCTTGGCCGGCTTTGCCGCCGGCTGTTCGGCGGCCGGCTTCTGCTGTGGCGGCGGGGTCTGGGCGAGCGCGGGCGAGAACGCGCAAGCGAGGACCAGCGCCACGGCCGTGCCCAGGACCGACAGGCGCTCCCTCCCCCGCGCGCCGGCCAGGGGCGGGCGCTGGACGGACGCCATTGTCATGGCTGGGCTTCCACGCTCGCCAGCCTGGCCCTGGCCGCCGCAACCGCAGCCGCGCCGCCGTCCGCCACCAGCGCTTCCGCGAGCACGACGAAATCCGCGCCGGCACGGGCAAGCTCCTCCGCCTCATCGAGGGAGGCTGCAAGACCCACACAGGGCACCTCGAACACCTCCGCCCACCAGGCGACGAAATCGAGAACCTGCGGAAACGCTCTGTCCCACGGGTCGAGGCTGCCGAAAAAGACGTAGTCCGCCCCGCTCTCCCCCGCTTCCATGGCGTCGTGCCGGGTGTCGATGCCGCCTGCGCCCACGATGGATTGGGGCTTCAGGCTCCGCACCGTGGCCGCGAGGTTGCGGGGGTCGCTCACATGGACCCCGTCGAGGCCGGCGGCGGTCGCCATTCCATCCGAGCCCTCGACCAGCACCGCCGCATCCTGGCGCTGGATCGCCTCCGCCACCTCACGCAGCGGCAGGCCGGCGGCCGCGCCGCCTTCGGGCAGGCGCAGCACCACGGCGGCGACGTCGCCGGCGCGCACGGCCTCCGCCGCCATCTCCGGCCGCAGCTGCGGCGTGAGGGTGAACACAAGCATGAGGCGGGCGCCGGGCGGCGGCATCGGGGAAGCCATGGATGATCGGTCGGCCAAGAAATCGGCAAATTGGGGGCACTGCCCGCAGGAGCATGTTCCTCCCGGGCGCGCGGACGGAAGCCGCGTTCGGGCCGGCGTGAGCCGGACACCTTCGGCTGGGCGGTACCTAACACGAAAAAGGGCCGGCGCGAGCCGGCCCTTTGTCATCTCGTGCGACAAGGCGCGCTCAGGCGGCCTTACGCTCTTCCTCCGACGACCACTGGCCGAGGGCGGCGAGGGAGTTCATGTGGGCGCGATGGGTGAACGCCGCCTGGGCCTTGGCCACGTTCTCGGCCTTGCCGGCCCACGCCTTCTGCGGCGCGGCCTGGAGCGCGCGGCCGTAGGAATAGGTGAGCTTCCAGGGCAGGCCGCCCAGCTTCACCATGGCGTCGAGGTGGGCGGTGGCGTCCTCGTCCGACTGGCCGCCGGAGAGGAAGGCGATGCCGGGCACCGCGGACGGCACGCAGCTCTTCAGCACGCGCACGGTCTTCTCGGCCACCTCTTCCACCGACGCCTGCTTCGCGGCCTTCTTGCCGGGCACGATCATGTTGGGCTTCAGCACCATGCCCTCGAGGCGGATGCGCTGGTAATACAGCTCCTCGAAGGTGGTCTTCAGCACCCACTCGGTCACCCGGTAGCAGGTGTCGATGTCGTGGCTGCCGTCCATGAGCACTTCCGGCTCCACGATCGGAACGATCTTGGCTTCCTGGCACAGCGCCGCATAGCGGGCCAGCGCATGGGCGTTGGCGCGGATGGAAGCGTAGGAGGGGATGCCGCCGGCGGTGTCGATGTCGATCACCGCGCGCCACTTCGCGAAGCGCGCGCCGAGATCGTAAAACTCCTTGAGGCGGCCGGCGAGGCCGTCGAGGCCCTCGGTGATGGTCTCGCCCGGGCAGAACGGCATGGGCTTGGCGCCCGCGTCCACCTTGATGCCGGGGATGGAGCCGGCCTGTTCGATGAGGCTGACGAGCGGCGTGCCGTCCTTGGCCTTCTGGCGGATGGTCTCCTCATAGAGGATGACGCCGGAGATGTACTTGGTCATGGCTTCCGAGCGGAACATCAGCTCACGATAGTCGCGGCGGTTCTCTTCGGTGGATTCGACGCCGATGGCATCGAACCGCTTCTTGATGGTGCCGCTGCTCTCGTCTGCCGCGAGGATGCCCTTGCCGTCGGCCACCATTTTCTGCGCGATCGCGTCGAGCTCAGCCGTCATGTGCCTTCACCTGCCATTTTGCCGCCCCTCGGCGGGCGTGGAGACCAGGGCGCGCCGGCCCCGATCATGAAGGACCCACGCACGCCCCGGCCGGCGGGGCGGGCGTGGGCCAGCGAGACATCATACCATTGCAGCGCAGCAATTGAACCCATTGCAGTGCAGTAAACAGGCACCCGGACGACATTTTGCCGCCCGGAAGCGCTTTTTCAAACCCGCAGCGCCTCGACACCCGGCAGGGCCTTGCCCTCCAGCCATTCGAGGAAGGCGCCACCGGCGGTGGAGACGTAGGAGAAGTCTCCCGCCGCGCCCGCATGGTTGAGGGCCGCCACAGTGTCGCCGCCGCCAGCCACGGACAGCAGCTTGCCGGCGCGGGTCCGCTCGGCCACGTCGCGGGCAACCGCCACGGTCGCGGCGTCGAACGGCGTCATCTCGAAGGCGCCGAACGGGCCGTTCCAGACCACGGTCCTGGCGCCGTCGAGCTTCTGCGCCACCACGGCCACGGTCTCGGGGCCGGCGTCGAGGATCATCTCGTCGTCGCCCACCTGGTCCACGCTGACCACCCGGTTCGCGGCATTGGCCTTGAACTCCCTGGCCACCACCGCGTCCACCGGCAGCACGATCTCGCAGCCGGCCGCCTTGGCCTTCTCCAGGATCTCGCGGGCGGTGTCGGCGAGGTCGTGCTCGCACAGCGACTTGCCCACCTTCTTGCCGAGGGCGGCAAGGAAGGTGTTGGCCATGCCGCCGCCGATCACCAGGATGTCCACCTTCTTCACGAGGTTCCCGAGAAGCTCGAGCTTGGAGGACACCTTGGAGCCGCCGACCACGGCGAGCACCGGACGCACCGGGGCCTCAAGGGCCTTGGTGAGCGCCGCCAGCTCGCTTTCCATGGAACGGCCGGCATAGGCCGGCAGCTTGCGGGCCAGCCCCTCGGTGGAGGCATGGGCGCGATGGGCGGCGGAGAAGGCGTCGTTGACATAGATGTCGCCGAGGCAGGCGAGGGCCTCGACGAAATCGGGCGCGTTCTTCTCCTCACCCGCGTGGAAGCGGGTGTTCTCCAGCACGATCACCTCGCCGGCGGCGAGCCGGGAGATGGCGCTCGACGCCGCTTCGCCCACGCAGTCGGAGGCGAACGCCACCTTGCGGCCGAGCTGGCCTTCCAGCGCCTTAGCGACCGGGGCGAGGGACTGGCTCTCGTCGCGGCCCTTGGGCCGTCCGAAATGCGCCAGCAGCACGGCCTTGCCGCCCTTGTCCGTGATGGTGCGGATGGTGGGCAGGATGGCTTTCAGGCGGGTCTCGTCGGTGACCCGGCCGCTTTCCATGGGCACGTTGAGATCAACGCGCACGAGGACCCGCTTGTCGGCGAGGTCCGCGTCGTCGAGGGTGCGGAAGGCGGTCATCTTGGCGCCCCCTTCCCCGCTCAACCGAGCTTGCCCATGGCGACTGCGGTGTCGGCCATGCGGTTGGAGAAGCCCCACTCGTTGTCGTACCAGGACAGGACGCGCACCAGCGTGCCTTCCAGGACCTTGGTCTGGTCCAGGTGGAAGGTGGAGGAGTGCGGGTCGTGGTTGAAGTCCATGGAGACGTTGGGCTGGTCGGTGGTGCCGAGGATGCCCTTCAGCTGCTGGGTCGCGGCCGCGATGACGGCGGCGTTGATCTCGTCCTTGCTGGTGGCCTTCTTGGCGATGAACTTGAAGTCCACCACCGAGACGTTGGGGGTCGGCACGCGGATGGAGGTGCCGTCCAGCTTGCCGTTCAGCTCCGGCAGCACCAGGCCCACCGCCTTGGCGGCACCGGTGGACGTGGGGATCATGGACATGGCCGCCGCGCGGGCGCGGTAGAGGTCCTTGTGCATGGTGTCCAGCGTCGGCTGGTCGCCGGTGTAGGAGTGGATCGTGGTCATGAAGCCCTTCTCGATGCCGACGGCATCGTGAAGCACCTTCGCGACGGGGGCGAGACAGTTGGTGGTGCAGGACGCGTTGGAGACCACGAGGTGCTCGGAGCTGAGCTTGTCGTGGTTCACGCCATAGACCACCGTCAGGTCGGCGCCCTCGGCCGGGGCCGAGACCAGCACGCGCTTGGCGCCGGCCGCGAGGTGAGCGGCCGCCTTGTCGCGGGCGGTGAAGATGCCGGTGCACTCGAGCGCGATCTCGACACCCAGCTCCTTGTGGGGCAGCTGGGCGGGATCGCGCACGGCGGTCACCTTGATGGGGCCGCGGCCCACGTCGATGGTATCCCCGGCAACCTTGACCTCGCCGGGGAAGCGGCCATGCACGCTGTCGAAGCGGAACAGGTGGGCGTTCGTCTCCACCGGGCCGAGGTCGTTGATCGCCACCACCTCGATGTCGGTCCGGCCCGATTCGATGATGGCGCGCAGAACGTTACGCCCGATGCGACCGAAACCGTTGATGGCCACCTTGACGCTCATATTGGGTCCTCCTTGAGCCGGCTTGAAGCCCGGCCTCTGCGAAACTGCGTTGCGCACCCGCGGAAGAGCCCGCGGCGCGGCCTGGTCGCGCCCGCCGTGCGCCGATGATCACACCTGCCGGAGCTGGTCGAGGGCCTTGGCCGCGACCTTGTCCGGGGTCAGTCCGAAATGGGCGAAAAGGTCCTTTCCAGGCGCCGAGGCGCCGAACGAGGTCATTCCCACGAAGGCGGCATCCGAACCGACGATGGCGTCCCACCCCATGCGGATGGCGGCTTCCACCGCCACCTTGGCCGGAGCGTCCCCGATCACCTTTGCCCGCTCTGCGGCGGGCCTTTCGAGGAACAGTTCGAACGAAGGGATGGAGACGACGCGGGTGGGCACACCCTGCGCCTCCAGAAGCTTGGCGGCTTCCACCGCGAGCGAGACCTCGGAGCCGGTGGCGAACAGGCTGGCCTGCGCCTTGGCCGAGGCCGCCACGATCTCATAGGCGCCGCCCGCCGAGCGGTTCTCGGCGGTGGCGTCGGTGCGCAGCAGCGGCAGGTTCTGGCGCGACAGGATGAGGGCGGAGGGCCGCCCTTCCGCCTCAAGCGCGATCTGCCAGCACTCGGCCGTCTCCACCGTGTCGGCGGGGCGCATCACCAGGAGGTTGGGGATGGCGCGCAGGGCGGCGAGGTGCTCCACCGGCTGGTGGGTCGGCCCGTCCTCGCCGAGGCCGATGGAATCGTGGGTCAGCACATGGATGACCCGTTCGCCCATGAGCGCGGCGAGGCGGATGGACGGGCGGCAATAGTCCGAGAACACCAGGAAGCCGCCGGAGAAGGGAACGAGGCCCTTGTGCAGGGCCATGCCGTTCATGGCGGCGGCCATGCCGTGCTCGCGCACGCCCCAATGCACGAAGCTGCCGGCGAAATCGTCCGGCGTGACGGCCTTCGCGCCCTTGGCCTTGGTGTTGTTGGAGCCGGTGAGGTCGGCCGAGCCGCCGATCATCTCCGGCACCACGGGGGTGATGATGTCCAGCACCATCTCGGACGACTTGCGGGTGGCCACCGCGCCGCCGTCCTTCACCGCCTTCTCCTTGGCGGCGACGATGGCGCCTTCCAGCGCCTGCGGCAGCGTGCCGGCAATGCGGCGCTCGAACTCGGCCCGGTCGGCGGCGGGCGCGGCGGCAAGGCGCGCCTCCCAGGCCGCGCGGGCGGCGGATCCGGCGGCGCCGGCGGCGCGCCAGCCGGCGAGCACATCGGCGGGGATCTCGAACGGCGCGGCGTCCCAGCCGAGCGCCGCGCGGGTGGCGGCGATCTCGTCGGCGCCGAGCGGCGAGCCGTGCACCTTCTCCGAGCCCGCCTTCTTCGGCGAGCCGAAGCCGATGACGGTGCGGCAGGCGATCAGGGTCGGGCGGTCGGAGGCCTTGGCGGCGGTCAGCGCGGCGAGGATGGCCTCCGGATCGTGGCCGTCAACACGCGTCGTCGCCCAGCCCGAGGCGGCGAAGCGCGCCAGCTGGTCCGTGGAACCGGAGATGGAGGTGGCGCCGTCGATGGAGATGCCGTTGTCATCCCACATGACGATGAGCTTGGAGAGCTTCAGGTGGCCGGCGAGGTCCGCCGCCTCCTGGCTGATGCCCTCCATCAGGTCGCCGTCGGAGCACAGCACGAAGGTATGGTGGTCCACCACCTCCTTGCCGAAACGGGCGGCGAGCGCGCGCTCGGCCATGGCCATGCCCACGGCGGTGGCGATGCCCTGGCCCAGCGGGCCGGTGGTGGTCTCGATGCCCTCGGTGACGAAATTCTCGGGATGGCCGGGGGTGAGCGAGCCGAGCTTACGGAAGCGCTTGATCTCGTCGATCGTCACCTTCTCGTAGCCGACGAGATGCAGCACCGAATACAGCAGCATGGAGCCGTGGCCGGCGGACAGCACGAAGCGGTCGCGATCGGGCCAGAACGGGCGCGTGGGATCGTACTTCAGGACCTTGGTGAACAGGACGGTGGCGATGTCCGCAGCACCCATGGGCAGGCCGGGATGACCGCTATTGGCAGCTTCCACCGCGTCCATGGCAAGGAAGCGGATGGCATTGGCCATGCGGTCGTGACTCGTGCGGCTCAGCATGAATTCCGTTTCTCCCGCGCCGGATTCCGGTCGCGTCGCCCTGCCTGAGACAACCTCGAGCTGTGGCGGACCCTTTTGGGTCATCCGGCCATTGTCGGCCGCCTTGTACCAAGGCCCACATGGCTGTCAAACCTGCCCCGTCCACGAACGTCAAGCCGAGGAGCCGAACCAGCCCCGCGCCGCATCGTCGCGCCTGCAGCAAAGCTTCCGCATTGCAGCATTCGCAAATGCGGAAAGAAGGAGGCCCACCGACCGTCCTCCCTTGAGCGACCATGTTGACAGGTCGGGAAAGTCTGGCGCCGCGCCGTCCGACTCGGCTACACTTTGCCAATGTATGCGCTGAAGCATCGCCCCCCGCTGCAGGACGCCCCCATCGAGGCCGCGACCCGGCGCCTCCATGCGGCCCTCGACGCCCTCAGCGACGCGCTGGAGCGCCGCAGCGAGACCGACCGCCACCAGGAGGCCCTCCTCGCCCAGCTCCACGCCATGGGCAACGATCGTGCGCGCCTCGCTGCCGAACTCGACCTGGCGAAGGCCGACGCCGGCGAAGTGGAGGAAGTGGGCCGCGAGATCATCCGCCGGCTGGACGTGGCCATGAGCACCATCCGCGACGTGCTCGCGATTCACGGCGGCTGACGCGGATGCCCCACGTTTCCGTCACCATCGCCGGTCGTCAGTACAGGATGGCCTGCGACGAGGGGCAGGAAGACCACCTCATCCGCCTCGCCCACGACATTGACGGCCGCATCTCCCAGCTGCGCACCGCGTTCGGCGAGATCGGCGACCAGCGCCTCGTGGTGATGGCGGCCATCACCATCGCCGACGAGCTGGCCGAGGCGCGCCGGCGCATCGGCGCCCTGGAGAGCGACATCGAAAGCCAGCGCGATGCCCGCGCCTCCGCCATCGCCCGCATCGAGGCGAGCGAGGAGGAGGTGGCGCGCACCATCGACCAGGTGGCCGAGCGGATCGAGCAACTGGTGGCCCAAATCGCACCCAAGGAGCGCGGCTCGGTCGGAATGGGCTGACGCCCAGGCAGCGCCCAAGCAGCGCCCAAGCAGCGCCCAGGCAGGCTTGTCCCGAACCGGCGCCTTTGCCGGGCAAAACCGCGCCGGCTGCGCGACGGAGAATAACGGCTTCGATCCCTGGCCGCCGAGGGCACAGGACGGAGGGTGCGCCGTCAGCGACCGAGGGTGCCGAGTTCCTGCGCCTTGCGGGCGTCGTCCGCCGTCACCTTGCGGAGCGCATCGGGAATGCGCTTGGCGCGGCCTTCCGACACGAAGGCGACGCGCACCACCGCCGACACCAGCACCTCGCCGCCGCGCTTCACCTGCTGCAGCAGGGTGATGGACGCGCCGGCCACGTCCTTGGAATAGGTCGCGACCTCCAGCACGTCGTCGATGCGGGCGGGCTGGCGGAAGTCGATCTGCATGGAGCGGACGACGAAGTGGAAGCCGGGCGCCTCCTGCGCCGCCTGCTCGAACAACTCGCCCTGGAACACGCCGAGCAGCCGCATATAGTCCGAGCGGCCCCGCTCCATGAATCTCAGATAGTTGGCGTGATAGACGATGCCGGAGAAATCCGTGTCTTCATAATAGACGCGCACATGCATGGCATGGCCGCCGGGCACCAGTTGCCCGGCCAGGTGAAGATGCGGATCGGACGGGGAAAGCTTCGGGCGCTCGATCATGTCGCCCTCATAGACGAGACCGCGCCCCTTGTGAACAAAGGGCGCGGCTGAACACGGGAACGACAGGCCCGCGGCGGCAACGCGCCGCAGGAATTGGATCACGCAAGGGGCCGGGGAGCTTTACTCACGGTCCCAGCGGGGGGCGCTTGAGCGCGCCATTCCCGGTCCCGGTCGGGGACCGGAGCCGTCGCGATCAGTTCCCGGCGGGGGCCTCGGTGTCCGGCTCGGCGGCACGGCGGCGGCGGTCGGCCATGAACTGGTCGAACTCGGCCTTGTCCTTGGCCTGGCGCAGGCGCTCGAGGAAGTCGCGGAAATCCTTCTGCTCCTCCTCCAGCCGCCGCAGCGTCTCCTGACGGTATTCGTCAAAGGCGCGGTTGCCGCTGGACGGCATGGTCCGGCTCCAGCGCCCGAAGGCGCCGCGCAGGGCATCACCGCCCTCTTCCTGCCAGCGGCCGAAGCCGCGCTTGGCACCACATCCCATCCGTCCACTCCCGATCACGAAGGCCAGGATCGCGAGCCCCAGCGGCCACCAGACTGCAAAGCCCAGCACCGTAAGCGCGATCCACGCCGGTTTGCCGTAACTGTCGAGCTTGTAAGCGAGCTCCATGGCCGCGGTCCCGGTTAATGTTAATAACATTTACATAGATAGGCACAGGCCGGCTTCTTGTCAATGGCTCGGCTGTCGGGGGCAGCCTCAGCTGTCAGAGGGCGCGCCGAGGCCCTTCAGATAGATCAGGAATGCGGCTTCCAGCAGTTCGTCCGGGCCCATGGGCAATTTGCGCCGGGCGGAATCGGCCCGGCCGAACAGGGACGCCACCCCGTGGGCCAGCGACCAGGTGTGGAGCGCCACCATCAGGGCCGGCGGGCGCACCGGGCCGGGAATGTGAGAGACCAGAACTTCAGCCGCCTCGCGCAGTACGGCAAACGCGCGATTGCCCGCCTGCTGCAGACCCTCATGGCCATCCGCCGGCAAGCCGGATTCGAACATGGCCACATATTCCGCCGGCGCCCGCCGGGCGAAATCGAGATAGGCCCGCCCTACCCGCTCATAGGCCACTGCAGCCGAGGGCCGGCCGTTCTGCCACGCCGCGGTGAGGGCATCGGCCAGCCGGTCGAAGCCCACCGAGGCCACCGCCGCCAGCAACTCGTCGCGGTCGCGGAAGTGGCGGTAGGGGGCAGCCGCGCTCACCCCCGCGCGCCGCGCCGTCTCGGCGAAGGTGACGCCGGCGACGCCCTTCTCCCCGATCAGGTCGAGCGTCGCCCGCATCAGGGCCTCCCGCAGGTTGCCGTGATGGTAGGACCGCGTTTCTCCGTTCCGGGACCAGCTCATGTGAATGTGATGTACATTGGCCGCAGGGTGGCGTCGATGGGCATGACGACGGCCTATTCGCCTTCGTCGAACAAAGGCAGCGGCTTGACCGCCGCCGGCTCCGGCAGTCCGAGATGGCGGAAGGCGGTGGCGGTGAGGACGCGTCCGCGCGGGGTGCGCTGGATGAAACCCTGCTGCACCAGGAACGGCTCCACGATCTCCTCAATGGCGTCGCGCGGCTCGGACAGGGCAGCGGCAAGCGTATCCACCCCCACCGGACCGCCGCCATAATAGTCGGCGATCACGGAAAGGTAGCGCCGGTCCATGGCATCGAGGCCGGCGGCGTCCACCTCCAGCGCCAGCAGGGCGCGATCGGCCACCTTGCGGTCGATGCGCTCGGCGTCGGCCACCAAAGCGAAGTCGCGCACCCGGCGCAGCAGGCGGCCGGCGATGCGCGGCGTCCCCCGCGCCCGCCGGGCGATCTCGGTGGCGCCGTCCGGCGCGATGGCGATGCCGAGCACCCGCGCCCCGCGCACCACGATCTTCTCCAGCTCCTCCACCGTGTAGAACTGGAGCCGCACCGGAATGCCAAAGCGGTCGCGCAGCGGCGTGGTGAGCAGGCCCGAGCGGGTGGTGGCGCCCACCAGCGTGAATTTCGGCAACGAGATCTTCACCGAGCGCGCCGCCGGCCCCTCGCCGATGACGAGGTCCAGCTCGTAATCCTCCATGGCGGGGTAGAGAATTTCCTCCACCGCCGGCGAGAGGCGGTGGATCTCGTCGATGAAGAGCACGTCGCGCTCTTCGAGATTGGTGAGAATGGCGGCAAGGTCCCCCGCCTTGGCGATCACCGGGCCGGAGGTGGAACGGAAGCCCACCCCCATCTCCCGCGCCATGATCTGGGCCAGCGTGGTCTTGCCGAGGCCGGGCGGGCCGACGAACAGCACATGGTCCAGCGCCTCGCCGCGCGCCCGCGCCGCCTTGATGAACACTTCCAGATTGGCGCGCGCCTGCGCCTGCCCCACGAACTCCTGCAGGAGCTGGGGCCGCAGCGTGGAATCGGCGGCGTCTTCGCCGCGCTTCTCGCCCGAGAGGAGGCGGGTGTTCATAAACGAGGCCTTGCTCCCGTGGAGCGCTTGCGAGCGTGGTGGATCCCGGCTCGCAGGGAGAATGCCCTCCCGCGCCCGGCGACTCGCGCGACTGTAGAGTGCACCGGCCGGGTACGGAAGGGGAACGGGCATCGGCGCGGAACGCGGGGACCCACGCCCGCCGTCCACGCCTGCTATCCACGCCTGCCATCCATGACACGCCGCAACGCCGGCAGGGCAGATTCCGCCTAGGTTGGTAATAGCTAGATGCCCTGCGCCGCGAGTCCGGCCGGCGGTGGCGTCGCCTTGCGCCCTGGAGGCCTGCCATGAAGGACCTTCCCCTCTGCGAAGTCTACCGCCTCATCGAGCCGGGACCGGTCGTGCTGCTCACCACGGCCCATCGCGGCCGCGCCAATGTCATGGCCATGTCGTGGCATATGATGGTGGAGTTCACGCCACCCCTCATCGCGTGCATCGTCTCGCAGGGCGACTTCAGCTTCGCGGCCCTGCGCGCCACCAAAGAGTGCGTCATCGCCATTCCCGCCGTGGAACTGGCCGACAAGGTGGTGAAGGTGGGCAATTGCTCCGGCCGCGACGTAGACAAGTTCGCCACCATCGGCCTCACGCCGCGACCCGCCGCCCTGGTGTCGGCGCCATTGGTCGAGGAGTGCTTCGCCAATCTCGAATGCCGGGTGGTGGAGACGCGCCTCGTCAACCACTTCAACCTGTTCGTGCTGGAGGTGGTCAAGGCATGGCGCGACCCGGCCCGGAAGGCGCCGCGCACCATCCACCATCAGGGCTACGGCAGCTTCGTGGTGGACGGCGACACCCTGAAGCTGCCATCCCGGATGCCCTGAAGCGTCCGCTACTTCGCCAGTTCCTTCAGCCCGAGACGGATCAGCGTCTCGGTCCTGGCCCCCTCCCCCGCGCCGCGCAGGGCGGCGGCGACGGCGGCATTGGCCTGAGGCACGCCATAGCCCAGATTGACGAGGGCGGAGACCGCATCCGCCGCCGCGCCCCCCTGCTCCGGCGCGATGGCGCCGGGCGGGGCCACCAGCGGCTCGGACGCGGAAAAGCCCGGCATCTTGTCCTTCAGCTCGGTGACGATGCGCGTCGCAACGCGCGGCCCCACCCCCGGCGCCCGCGCCACCGTGGCCTTGTCGCCCAGCGCGATGGCCTGGGTCAGCTCCGATGCGCTCAAGGTGGAGAGCACGGCCAGCGCCGTCTTGGTGCCGATGCCCTGGATCCCCTGCAGCAGGCGGAACCAGTCCCGCTCCGCCGCCGAGGTGAAGCCGAACAGGCGGATCTGGTCCTCGCGCACATGGGTCTCGATGAACAGCGCCGCCGCCTCGCCCGCCCGCGGCAGGGCCGAGAGGGTGCGCCCCGAGCAGTGCACGAGATAGCCGACGCCGTGCACGTCGAGGATCACATGGTCCTCTTCCACGCTATCGACGACGCCCTTGAGCTTTCCGATCATCACAGGCCTTTCCGCCGGCTCATGTCACAGCCGCCCACAGGAAGACGAAGGTGGCCAGCACACCGAGGCCGGTGCGCACCATGTGCAGATGGCCCCAATTGGTGATGAGGCGCCGCGTCTCGGCATCGGCCGCGCCCTCGTCCATGGCCAGCAGGCGCCGGTTGGTGGGCATGATGCCGATGAGCGTATAGGGCCAGTTGGCGAGCATCAGCACCCCGCCGGCGAGCCAGTGCCAGTCCCCGTCGCGGCTGAAGGCCACCGCCCCCAGGACCGCGCCGATAAGCGCCAGCGGCGCCTGCAGGGCAAAGCCGCGCCGGTAGGCCGGCTTCCATTGCCTCAGGGCGGCGCCATCCGGGAGCCCGAGCCGCGCCGGCTGCTCCACGGCATTGATATAGAAGGCGGCGCCCGTGAACAGCGCCGCCGCCACCAGTGCCAGATGTCCGAAGATCATGGCCCGCCCCCCGCGGTGAGAGTGCCGGACTCTACAGCACCGCGCGGGCGCGCGCAGCCGCGCCGCGATGGTGGGCGTGGGTGACGGCCACCGCCAGCGCGTCGGCAGCGTCCTCGGTCTCGGGCGTGGCCTTGGGCAGGAGGATGCCGATCATCATGCGCACCTGCGCCTTCTCGGCGCGGCCGGCGCCCACCACGCTCTTCTTCACCAGGAGAGCGGCGTATTCGGCCACGGGCAGCCCGATCTGGGCCGGCGCCAGCAGCACCACGCCGCGGGCCTGACCCAGCTTCAGGGTGGAAGACGGATTCATGTTGACGAACGTCTCCTCCACCGCCGCCTCATGCGGCGAGAAACGCTCGATCACGCTCAGGAGCTCGCGATGCAGCGTGGCGAGCCGCTCGCCCATGGGCGCCTGCTCCGGCGGCAGGATGGTGCCGCAGGCGACGAAGGCGAGGCGCGAGCCGGTGACGTCGATCACCCCCCAGCCCGTGCGCCTCAGTCCCGGATCGAGGCCAATGATGCGAATCGCGTTCATGTCCATGGGCGCACCGTGGGGGAGACGCCCCGGCAAGGGAAGGGCAAGCGGAAGGCCATATCCGACCGGTGGGCGAAGGAGCCGGCCGGAACACCGGCATCGGGCGCGCGGAAGAGCTTGCAGCCGAAGGCGGCGGGGTGACGGCTCACTTCACCGTCGCCGCGCTGCTGGCGAGACGGGTTGCGCTCTTGCTGCGGCTGGTGAGGGCGGCGACCGGAGTGCCGGGGCTCTCCTCCTGCCATTCCGGCCGGACCTCCACCAGGTTCGCGCTCACATTCTGGCGGGCGGGAACGAAGGTCGCGACCGCCTGCTGCGCCTTGGTCAGGGTGGCGCCATCGGCCTCGCGGGCGAGGATGTCGCGCTTGCGGCCGCTGTCGGCGTCGCCCTGGGCGGCGGCGAGGCTCAGCCACTTGAAGGCTTCCCCTGCATCGGCCGCGACCCCGAGGCCGCGGGCATAGATGACGCCCAGATTGTACTGGCTGTCGCGGAACCCCAGCTCGGCGGCGGCACGGAACCAGCGTTCCGCCTCGGTCCAGTCCGGCGTCTGGCCGGCGCCGCAGCACAGCATCATGGCGAGGGCGTGCATGGCCCGCACATTGCCCTGTGCCGCGGCCCATTCATAGAAGCGCCGGGCCTCGGCCAGATCGCGGCCGGCGGATTCATAGAGTGCGCCGAGACGGTGGGCGGCCGGGGCCGAACCCCGCTGCATGGCGAAGGCCAGCCATTTCACCGCGGCCTCGGGGTCGGCCTCCACGCCGCGCCCTTCCGAGTAGCGGCCGGCAACCAGGAAGGCGGCCGCGGGATCACCGGCGCGGGCGGCGGATTGCAGCGCCGTCGGGCCGATGGGCGCCGGCAGGTCCCCCGCCGTCACGCCGGCGACCGCAGGTGCGGACAGCCGGCGCAGAACCTGGGTGACGCCGGAGAGCAGGTCCGGCCCGTTGCGCCAGGCGAGGCCGGCGGCGGTGCCGGCGAAAACCGTCGTGGCGCCGGCAAGAAGCGCCACCATGGCCACGTGCCGCTTGCGGGCGAAGATGAGGCCCAGCACCCCTTTTGCAGCGTGCCGCCCGCGCGTCCCGTCACGGCGCGCGGCGCGGCTGCGCCGATCGAGCCGGGGGCGCGGATCACCGTTCCCGGTCCGGTCCGGACCTGCCGGACCGGAACCGGTCCGCTCGGAACGGCGGGGGCCCCGGGGCCATACGGCAGCGGCATCCGGCGTTTCGGGGGCCGGCTGCGCAGCCTCGAAAATGGCCTCCTGCACCTCGGCCCCGGCCGTCGCGGCTGCCCGATCCGCAGTCCAACCCGCCGGACGGGGGGCGAAGGAGCCATCGCCCTCCCGGTCGAGGGCGACGGCCATGTCGCGCAGCTCGTATTCCAGCTCGGCGGCGAGGATCTCGCCAGCGCGGCGCTCGATCTCGTCCTGCCGCGCCTCCAGGGCGGCGAGGCCCCGCTTCAGCCCCACCACCGCGGCGCCGTCCGGATCCTCGGAGACCTTGGCGGCCACGGCCGCGACCGCCTCGGCGGTGGCGACATGGGTGGTCTCGCGCACATGATGCATCTCCCGGCGCATCTCGCCGACCAACTGCTGGAGCTGGGTCTCGATGTCGTCCAGCCGGTCGAGGCGCGCATGGGTGTCACGGAACTGGGCGCTCAGCTCGGCAAGGGTGCGCTCCACCGCGTCGGCGAGGGGCGTGATGACCGCCTTGCCGGCCTCCTCGGCCGCGGCGATGCGCTCCGACAAAGCGGACAGGCGCTGCGTCACCTCGGCGCCGATGGCCGGCGAAAGGCTGGTGACCTGCCCGGAAATGGTGCTCGACAGGGCATCGAGGCGGCGGTGGACGCCTTCGAGTGCGCCAAGCAGCGAACGGCGCAGGTCTTCCGCCGCCGCCGAATCACCGGCGCGGGCGCGGGCTTCCATCGCGATGACCTGGCTCAGCAGCGCCTCGGCCTTGCGCTCGAAGGAGCCGGTCGCCTCGGCGACGCGCCGGGCCGTCTCCTCGCCGGCGTGGCTCACCGCTGCGGCGCAGGCCTCCAGGCGCTGGGTCAGGGCGTGGAGCGCGGCGTGGCCGTCCTGACGCTCCGCGGCGCGGAGCACCAGGGCGTGGATCTCCTCCATCTGCCCGGTCAGGCGGGCGACCTCCACCGGGTCCACCGCGCGGGCCGCCATCAGGTCGATCCGGCGCGCGAGGGCGTCGAGTCCCTCATGAAGGGCTCGGACATGGGCCGGCTCGCTCAGGGCGGCAAGGCCGGCCCTGATGGCGGCAAGCTCCTCGGCGACAGCACAGTCGCCGTCGTCCCGGCGCGCATCCGCCTCGCGGATCTCGTCCACCCGCCGGCACAGCAGGGTGATGGCCTTGTCCATCTCCTGCACGGCGCGCCTGGGCGCGGCATGGGCGAGGCGCTCGCGCAGGGCGCTCACCTCGCCGCGCAGGGATTCGATGGTGGAGGACTGGATGTCGTAGACGTCCCAGGCCGGGACATCGGCATTGTCGCCGCCCGTGCCGGCCCGCCTGTCGGCCCACAGGGGGGCGGCTCCTGCCGCAGCATGCATTCGGGCCGTGCGCTCCGTCCGCTCCATTCCGGCCTCCCCGGGGCACGGGTTGGGAGGTTTCTTATTACCGTGCCAGTTTGGTGATTCACTGAACGGAGAGTTTCAATTCTTGGTAAATCCGCCGTTAACATCGCGCCCGATTTGCCACCGTCCGCGACATATTCCGAGCCGGTCCGGCTTCCGACCCGGCCTTCGACCCACCCAAAAGATGCCGTAACGTCATCCGGATCGGCTTCGGCCGCCTCCTCCAAGCCATTGAAGATACGATGTTGTAACTGTTACTTTCCCCTACGGTAGCCTGCAAACCCTCCCCTCCGGCCCCGGTGAACGCTAAGCCATAATTGCGCTGCGGAATGCTGCGGCGACGCGATCATCAATGCAGACCGATCCAAACCCCGCGCCGCACAGCCTGCGGCGGCCGGGCCCGCGAAGGGGACCAGACGTATGGACGCCAAGACGTTCGAGCAGGGGTTCGCCACCCCGGCGTTGCACACCGGCACGGCGGCCGCCGAGGCCACCCGGGAGGGCGCGCTCTTCACCATCGGCGACCTCGCCCGCGAATTCGGCATCACGCTGCGGGCCTTGCGCTTCTATGAGGACAAGGGCCTGCTCTCGCCGCGGCGCGACGGCATGACCCGCCTCTATTCGGAAGCCGACCGCAGCCGCCTGGCGGTCATCCTCAAGGGCAAGCATCTCGGCTTCACGCTGGCCGAGATCCGGGCTCTGGTCGCGGCCCATGACGGCGAGCAGGCCGGCCTGTCGCTGACCCGTGACCGCTGCCTCACCCAGCTGGCCCAGCTCGAGCGCCAGCGCTCCGAGATCGACGCGGCCATCGAAGAGCTGAAGACCATGGCGATGGCGCTCGCCGCCTGATTCCAGCGGGCGGAAGCAGCCTCGACCGGCCATGACCGCCTGCCAAACAAAAAGCTCGTACCGATCCCACGGCAATGCGCCCTGATCGGTACGAGCTTTTTCATTTCCGCGAATCAGGGGGCCCGCCCCCGAACGGACGGTGCGGCAGGCTCAGTCCGCGTTCAGCTTGGCGAGCAGCGCCTCGGACAGCTCGAAATTGGCGGTGACGTTCTGCACGTCGTCATTGTCCTCGAGGTTTTCCACGAGCCGCAGCAGCTTCTCGCCGGTCTCGTCGTCCACCGCGATGGTGTTCTGCGGCCGCCACACGAGGGCGGCCTTCTTCGGCTCGCCGAACTTGGCTTCCAGCGCCCGCTGCACTTCCGCCAGATTCTCCGCCGCGCACACCACCTCGTGCCCGTCCTCGGACGAGGAGACGTCGTCGGCACCGGCTTCGATGGCGGCTTCCATCATGGCGTCGGCGTCGGCCTTGCCGGCGGCGAACTCGATCACGCCCACCCGGTCGAACATGAACGACACCGCGCCCGTCTCGGCAAGGTTGCCGCCGGACTTGGTGAAGAAGGACCGCACTTCCGAGGCGGTGCGGTTGCGGTTGTCGGTCAGCGCCTCGACGATGACAGCCACGCCGCCGGGGCCGTAGCCCTCGTAGCGGATCTCGTCGTAATTCTCGCCGTCGGCGCCCGACGCCTTCTTGATGGCGCGCTCGATATTGTCCTTGGGCATGTTCTCGGCGCGGGCCGCGAGGATGGCGGCGCGCAGGCGCGCGTTCATGTTGGGGTCGGGCAGGCCCATCTTGGCCGAGACGGTGATTTCACGTGCCAGCTTGGAGAACAGCTTGGAGCGCATCGCATCCTGCCGCCCCTTGCGGTGCATGATGTTCTTGAATTGCGAATGCCCGGCCATGCCGCCACCATTCCTTGAATGCAGATCCCGCGCCCCGCTGCTGCAGCGCTGCCCGGACCGATCGTGTTGACTGGAGCCGGCCTTATAGGTCCGCGGCGGGGAAAAGCGCAAGAAAGCGGGTGCAGCATGACGCCGGCTCCCGGCGCCGGCGTCCCGCCTTCCCTTTCGTCATTCCCAGAAGGACGGCCGCGATTCCTCGAGCCCCGCGCCGAGGCGGACGGCGGCGACGCGCATGGCGAGGCCGGTGCGGTCATCGGTCTCCACCGCCACGCCGGAAAGCGTCGCCGGCCCCGTCGCCGGCTCGAAGCGGCCGGAGGCGAGCTTGCGGGTGAAGCGGCGCAGGGGCTCGTCCTTGTCCATGCCGATGACGCCGTCATAGGCCCCGCACATGCCGGCATCGGTCATGTAGGCGGTGCCGCCCGCGAGAATGCGGTAATCGGCGGTGGGCACATGGGTGTGGGTGCCCACCACGAGGGAGGCACGCCCGTCGCAATAATGGCCGATGGCCTGCTTTTCGCTGGTGGTCTCGGCGTGCACGTCCACCACCACCGCATCCACCATCGCGCCCAGCGCCGCCCCGTCCAGCGCCCGGTCGAGGGCCGCGAAGGGATCGTCCAGCGGATCCATGAAGACGCGGCCCATGACGTTCAGCACCAGCACGCGCGCGCCGTTCTTTGCTTCCACGAGGGCGGCGCCGCGTCCGGGGGTACCGGCCGGATAGTTCATGGGCCGCACCAGCGCCGGCGCCCGCTCGATGAAGACGAGGGCCTCGCGCTGGTCGAAGGCATGGTTGCCGAGGGTGATGGCGTCGGCCCCGGCGGCGAGGAGGTCTGCGTAAATGGCCTCGGTGATGCCGAATCCGCCTGCGGCGTTCTCCCCGTTCACCACCACGAGGTCGAGCTTCCAGTCGCTCACGAGCCCCGGCAGGCGGGAGACGACGCATTCCCGGCCGGGGCGGCCGACCACATCACCGAGGAACAGGATACGCATTCAGGACGGTCCAATGACAAGCGGGGGCGAAAGCCGGATCAGGCGCGGGGGCCGACGGCCCAAGCTTCGATCTCCGTTACCATCATGTCCACCGGCTCGTCATGGCCCTCGGCGGGCACATGCTCCACTTCCTGACACGCGAAGGCAAAGCCGATGGCGCGCACGGAGCGCTGCGCGCGCAGCACAGCGAGGGTGCGGTCATAGAAGCCGGCGCCGTAGCCGACGCGGAAGCCGCGCCGATCGAAGGCGGCAAGGGGCACCAGCAGCACGTCGGGAACGAGTTCCGGCGCCTCGGGACCCGGCTCGGGAATGCGGAAGGGACCCGTGGGGACGAGCGCCGTGTCCGTGTCCCAGCGGCGGAACAGAAGCGGCCGGTCGCGGGCGACGATGACGGGAAGGGCAGTGACCGCCCCGGCGGCGCGCAGGGCGTCGGCGAGGGGGGCGGTGTCGATCTCGTCCCGGAATGGCGCGAAGAGGGCCATGGTGCGCCCATCCACCGCGCCCACGGCCGCAAGGGCATGGGCCGCCGCGGCACGGGACGCTTCGGCCCGGCGTTCATCGCCCATGGCCGCGCGGCGTCCGAGCGCGAGGGCGCGCAGGCGCTTCTTTTCGGCGGCGATGTCCATGATGGGAAGAGGCGATGATGTCGGCTGGAAAGGCAAGCGTGCGGAGCCACAATGGTCGTCGGAGGTCGATCCCGGGAACCTACAACGTAGGTGGGCGCCGTGTGTCCAGGTCCAGGGACGAGGTCAGGGACAGCTCCCTTAAGGATCGATAAGGCCCCGGGGAAATGTCTCCTAACGTGCCCCGCAGCCCCGCCTCACCAATGTAGGCACCGGACCGCACGAGCGCCACCCCAAAAGGCGGAAGAAAGCCTGAAGCCGGGGGAATCCGGAACGATCCTCGCGCGCCGGCCCCGCGCGCTAACCCGGCATTAAGCGTGTCCGTGCACAGCTTCCTGCGTGCCGCGGAATGATCGCATCGCAGCACGAACCGGCCGGCCCGTCAAAGTTTGGACAGACTCGCTCGCTCAAAGAGCCCGCGAACTTCGAACGGGTTTCCGGCCGAGACGTTTCCGCGCGGCGGCGCGCCATCGCGGGAGCCGGAGGCTCTGGGCCGGGCACATGCCCGGCGCCCGAGCGCAGAAGCGCCTTTCCCGGACGGGCAAGGCAGCGGAGCCGAGAATGACTGATTTGACACGCCGTTCCGGCATCGTGTCCCGCCACCTTGCCCCGCCGATGGCCGCGGCCGTCCGTCGCGCCGTTCTGGCGGCGATCCCGGCCGCCGCCCTCGCCCTGCTGCCTGCGGCGGGCCTTGCGCAGGACCTCTCCCAGGCGCCGCTGGCCGCGCCGGCGGCCGACATCTCCTTCCTCGGCCTGTTCCTCCAGGCCCACTTCGTCGTGAAGCTGGTGATGATCGGCCTGATCGTCTCCTCCATCTGGGTGTGGGCCATCATCATCGACAAATGGATGCTGTTCTCCCGCAACAAGCGCGAGATGGACCGCTTCGAGCAGGTGTTCTGGTCGGGGCAGAGCCTCGAAGACCTCTACCGCACCCTCGCCGGGCGCTCGAACCACGGCATGGGGGCCATCTTCGTCGCCGCCATGCGCGAGTGGAAACGCACCTATGAGGGCGGCGCCCGCTCCTTCGCCGGGCTCAACCAGCGCCTCGACAAGGTGATGAACGTGACCATCGCCCGTGAGGTGGAGCGGCTCGAATCGCGCCTGCTGGTGCTCGCCACCGTGGGCTCGGCGGGGCCGTTCATCGGCCTGTTCGGCACGGTCTGGGGCATCATGACCTCGTTCCAGTCCATCGCCGCCTCCAAGAACACCTCGCTGGCGGTTGTGGCGCCGGGCATCGCAGAAGCCCTGTTCGCGACCGCGATGGGCCTCATTGCGGCCATCCCCGCGACGATTTTCTACAACAAGTTCATTTCCCAGACCGGGCGTCAGGCCCAGCGGCTGGAGGGATTCGCGGACGAGTTCTCCGCGATCCTCTCGCGCCAGATCGACGAACGGGGCTGATCCATGGGCATGGCGGGAGGCGGATCGGCAGGGTGGCAGAGCCGGCGTACGCGCCGCCGCGCGCCGCCCGTAATGGCCGAGATCAACGTGACGCCCATGGTGGACGTCATGCTGGTGCTGCTCATCATCTTCATGGTGGCGGCACCGCTGCTCACCGTCGGCGTTCCCATCGACCTGCCGCAGACGCAGGCCAATGCGGTGAACCAGGACAACAAGGAACCCATCACCCTCTCGGTGCGCGAGAACGGGCAGGTCTATCTGGGCGACAGCGAGATCAAGTACGAGGATCTGGTCTCGAAGTTGCAAGCGGTGACCCAGGCCCGCGGCGGCCTTGAGGAGCGCATCTTCGTGCGGGGCGACAGGAAGGCGAACTACGGGACGATCATGCGGGTCATGGGGCGCCTGTCGGGCGCGGGCTTCAAGAAGGTGGCGCTCGTCACCGAAGTGGAACAGGGAGGCTGATGAGCCGATGCGCGCGGGGATTGCGGCATCGACGCTCCTGCATGCGGGCGTCCTGGTTCTGACCCTGGTGTCCTTCACCGGGGCGAAGCCGTTCGAGCCCATGCCGGAATCACTGCCGGTCGATGTCATCTCCATCTCCGACTACACCAAGCTCACCAAGGGTGCCCGCAACGCCCCCAAGGCCGACGCGCCGAAGCAGATCGCCGAAAAGGTGGGCGATCCCACGCCCGTCGAGGATGCCAAGCTGAAGGCGAGCGAAAAGCCGCCGGTGGAAGCCACCGCGCCGCCCCCTCCCC
>NZ_JAIVFN010000047.1 GCF_030015065.1 Xanthobacter autotrophicus
ATAGTGCATGGCTTCGAGGAACTTGCGGTCATCGCGCCCCTTGTCGCCCCGTCGCGACCGGCAAGCGCGGAACACCTCCAGAGCCACCGCCCAATCCTCGTCCGTCATCCGCGTCAGCATGGTCGACCTCGCCAAAAGCCGACCCGCTATGAATCACCGAAAGGACAAGAAGGGAATCCCCCTCCGACTCAACACGGCGAAATCCGTCCACACCGCCTAATGCGCCTTTTAGAGCAACACGGACAGTTGGCCGCTTAACCCTTGCGCAGGCTCCGTTGAGGGGAAAGCCTTCCCCTGCGACCGAGCCCGCGGTCTCGGCCGACCCCTTCTGCGGGGAGACCCCCAGGCTGTGCAGAAACTCGCCGTGCTGGCGCTCGATGTTGCCCCGGAGCGCTGGCCGCGAAGCGGCCCGACCCCGCTCAACTTCCTTGAATCATTGCCCCGGTTCCGACCGTGTTCGTCGCGCGGATAATGTTGAAGGCCAGCACCGATAGCGCCGCTTCCGCCTTCACCCTCCGCAATCCTCTGGTGAGGAACCGGCCTCCGCCGGACATTCGTTTGATCGTTCCGAACGGGTGCTCAACCGTGCATCGTCTGATCCGCATCAGATTCGGGTCGGCGTAGATTCGGGCCTCCATCCGATCGAGCGCACCTTGGTCGTAAAGCCGATGGATCGTGCGCTGAGCGCCCGGCGTGCATCACGGCTTCAGCGCGCAGGTCTTGCACGCTGATGTCCGGTATCGGATCGCGCGATTGCGCGTATGCTTGTCAGATGGGCGCATAGTATGGCCGCCGGGGCACCTGATCGTATCGCTGTCCTCATCATAGATGAATTGCGTCGGCCGAAAGTGCTCCGTGTTCATTGCTCCGCGTTTGATGGGTGCCGACACCGTGATCGCCTCGGTTTCGCAACGGGCGACCTCCTCGGTGTTAGAGTAGCCACCGTCTGTCAGGACGTGCAATTCGTCGGCTTCTAACACCTCCTTGGCCGCCAGAGATACGGGGTGAAGGAGATGACTGTCGTTCGCCTACCGATTCGGTGGGCGGCAAAAGCAGCTCGCGCTTGGTTCCTATCCCACCGTGGGGCTCGCGGATGCCGGCGCCCGTCGCGCGCGCCACCCGCCACGTGCAGAAGCTGTTCAGGGCGGGCGGCACGACGTTTTCGGCTCACCGGCGCGTTCCGCTCACGCTTCGGCCTCATGCCAGCGGCCTATCGCCGGCTGGCGCGGGGCGAGAGCTGAAGCCGAAGCCTCCCCGCGCTCCGCAGGGCATCCGGGCTGCGGCGCATTGCTGCCGGAAATGCGCTCCCGAACGAGCCGAACCTGCGCCTTTCGCCCGGCCTGAGCGATGGCTATGGTGTTGCAAAGCAGCATCCAGAATCGAAGACGCAGGCTTGGAAGGCCGGAATGGGGAACCTCTTCAGTGTGCACGGTGCGGTACGCTGGCTTTCATTCTTCGCCGGCTGGGTGGTGCTCGGCCGCGTCGCGGTAGCGGATCTCGCTGCCGGCGCGGTGATATCCGCTCTCGCCGCCGGCCTCAGCCTGCGGCTGCTGCCGGCGGTGCGGCTGCGCCCGTCCGGGGTCGTCGCCTATGCCGTCCGCTTCTTCGCCAGCTCGTTGGGCGCCGGGTGGGACGTGGCGTGGCGGGTCGCCGCGCGCCCTCCGCGGATTCGCCCCGGCGTGCTGGCGGTGCCGTGCGCCGTGCCGCAGGGCGTCGCGCGGGACGCCTTCCGGGCGCTCGCCAGCCTCCAGCCGGGCACGCTGCCGCTGCCCGGCCACGGGTCGCAGCTGAGGGTCCACTGCCTCGATATCGACACCCCGGTCGCCGCGATGATCGACGCGGATGCCGCCGCGTTCCGCGCCATGGCGGATGCCCCGCGCCATGGCTGACCTCCTCTTCGCGGCGGCGACGCTGCTTCTGCTCCTGACCGCCGCCGGCCTCGCGGCCCTGTGGCGCGCCGGCAACGACGCAGACCGGATGCTCGCCATCCAGCTCCTCGGCTCCGCCGGAATCGCCATCCTGCTGCTGGTGGCTCCGGCTACGGGGGATGCCTCCATTCTGGATACGGCGCTGCTGCTCGCCCTGCTCGCCGCGCTCGCGGCCTGCGCCTACCGTGCCGCGTTCGGACCCACGAGATCGAAGGAAGGGATGAGCCCGAAGGCAGGGGCGCCGCCGGCGGCGCCATGGCCATGAGCCTGATCGCCGACGCCTTCACCCTTGTGTTCGTCGCGGCCGGCATCGCGTTTTTCGCCGCCGGCACGCTCGGGCTCGTGCGCCTGCCGCAGACCCTGTCGCGCATCCATGCCCTCACCAAGGCCGACAATGTTGGCCTCGCCCTCGTCGTGCTCGGCCTGCTGCCGCAGGCCGGGAATATCTTCGATGCCGCCAAGATGGTGGCAATCTGGCTGCTGGCCCAGCTCGCCTCCGGCGCGGTGGCGCAAGTGATGGCGGAAGCTGTGATCGCGGAGGCCAGGGACGGAGCGGACGCATCCCCGCCCGAGGAGAGCCGCCCGTGAGCCTCCTGTTCGATGCCGTGCTCTGCCTTCTGCTT
The DNA here is from genome assembly GCF_030015065.1 of Xanthobacter autotrophicus. Lineage (GTDB taxonomy): Bacteria > Pseudomonadota > Alphaproteobacteria > Rhizobiales > Xanthobacteraceae > Xanthobacter > Xanthobacter autotrophicus_D. Next base: position 2,552 of record NZ_JAIVFN010000047.1, read on the forward strand.
CTCCTCGGTGCGCTGGGCGTGGTGGCCACCGGCGCGGCGAGGCCGGCGGTGATCGCCTTCATCGGCTACGGGCTGCTGCTCGGCCTCGCCTGGGTGCGCCTTGATGCCGTGGACGTGGCGCTGACCGAGATCGCCATCGGCAGCGGTATTTCCGGCGTGGTGCTGCTGCACTGCGTCCGCGCCCTGCCCGCGCCGCCGCGCGCGCCTGCGGCCCATCCCATGCTGCGGCCGCTGGCGGCCGCCATCGCCGTTGCCATAGCGGCGGCGCTGGCGCTTGCGGTGCTCGCCTTGCCGGAGCCGGCGCCCACGCGCGCCGCCGATGTGGCCGCCGCCCTGCCCGCCACCGATCTGGGCAACCCTGTCACCGGGGTGCTCCTCGTCTTCCGCGCCCTCGACACGCTGCTGGAAAAGGTCGTGCTGTTCCTGTCCCTCGTGGGCGTCTGGGCGCTGTCGCGCGATCCGGCTTGCCGCGGCCGTCCGGCCCCCCTGTCGCCCGAGCCGGCGCCGGCGCCCTCCGCCTTCCTCGCCCGCGTGCTGGCGCCCATCGGTGTGCTCGTGGGGCTCTATCTCTTGTGGGCCGGCGCCGATCACCCCGGCGGGGCGTTCCAGAGCGGGGCGGTGCTGGCCGCCATGGGCCTGCTGCTGGTCATGGGCGACCAGATCCGGGTTCCGGCGGCCGGAAACCGGAGCCTGCGCCTGCTGATGCTGGCCGGGCCGTTCGGCTTCCTCGCCGTGGGCTTTGCCGGCTGGGCGACGGCGGGCGTGTTCCTCGGCTATCCGCCCGGCGCGGAGAAGGCGGTGATCATCGCCGTGGAAGTGGCCATCACCCTGTCCATCGCCGTCACCCTCGCTCTCATCGTGCTCGGACCGCCCGCCGACGAGGGGCGATCATGACCGGCGCCCTCCTCTTCGGCCTCGCGGGAGCAGCCCTTGTGGGCTGCGGCGTCTATGGGCTGCTGACGGCGTCAGGCGCCCTCGGCCGCATCCTCGGCTTCAACGTCCTCGGCGGAGGGGTCTTCCTGATTTTCGGCGCCGTGGCGCGACGGGGGGCGGCAGCCGGGTTCAGCGCCGATCCGGTGCCCCAGGCGCTGGTGATCACGGGCATCGTGGTCGCCTTCTGCGCCACCGCCCTCGCCGTGGCCCTGCTGGTGCGGCTCTCCACCATGGAAGCTCGAGCCGCACCCGCCGACGCGGGGGAGAAGGAGACGTGAGCGCCCTTCTCGTGCTGGCGGTGACGGCGCCGCTGCTCGGCCTCGTGCCGCTCTTCCTGCTCGGGCCGCGCACCGGCGAGCGCGCCGCGCTGGCGATGCTCGCCGTCAACCTCGCCGTCACCGCCGGCATCGCGGAGCAGGTGGCGCAAGGCGGGCGGGCACCGGGCTATTTTGTCGGCGGCTTCGCCCCGCCGCTGGGCGTCGGGCTCAGGGCGGACGGCTTTTCGGCCGCCATGATGCTGATGGCGGCACTGGTTCTGCTCCTCACCGGCCTGTTCGCCATGACCGGGCCTGGCGACATGACGCGCAAGGTGAAGGCGCGCGGCTCGGCGGGCAGGCCCGCCACCTTCTTCATCCTGCTGCTGTCGCTCGCCTGCGCCCTCAACCTCGCCTTCCTCGCGCAGGACCTCTTCACCCTCTACGTGGCGCTGGAACTGCTCACCTTCGCCGCGGTGCCCCTGGTCTGCCTCGAAGGCAAGGCGGGGCAGCTTTCGGCGGCGCTCACCTACCTGCTGTTCGCCCTGTTCGGCTCGGTGCTCTATCTGCTCGGCGTGGTGCTGGTCTACGGCCTGTTCGGCACGCTGGACATCGCCCACCTCGCGGGCCTGCTGGCGCAGGGAACCGGCGGGGCGACCGCCGCCGCGGCCCTCGCCCTCATGAGCGCGGGCCTGATGGCCAAGGCCGCCTTGTTCCCGCTTCACCTCTGGCTGCCGCCGGCCCATTCGGGCGCGCCTCCGGCAGCGAGCGCGGTGCTCTCGGCCGTGGTCATCAAGGCGCCGCTGTTCCTTCTGGTGCGACTCTGGTCGGACCTCGCGCCCTTGCCCCTGACCCAGGTCGCCGGCCCGATCTTCGCCGTCTGCGGGGCGGCGGCCATCGTGTTCTGCGGGGTGGTGGCGCTGGCGCAGGAGCGGCTGAAGCTGCTGATCGCCTATTCCACGGCGGCGCAGATCGGCTATCTGTGCCTCATGTTCCCCCTCGCCGCCTCGGACGACGGGCAATGGAGCGCCCTCGCCTGGACCGGCGGCACGCTGCACCTCGTCTCCCATGCCCTGTCCAAGGCCGCCATGTTCCTCGCCGCCGGCCTGATCGCGGAGACCATGGGCCATGACCGGCTGTCGGGGCTCTCGGGCGTCGGCCGGCTCGCGCCGGTGAGCGTCGCCGCCTTCGGCCTCGGCGGCCTCTCGCTCATGGGGCTGCCGCCGTCCGGCGGCTTCGTCGCCAAGGTGATGCTGCTCACCTCGGCCCTGCAGCAGGGCTCGTGGTGGATCGCCACCGTCGTGCTCGCGGGCGGGCTGCTGGCGGGCGGCTACGTGCTGCGGGTGGTGGTGATCGCCCTGCAGCATCCCGATGCCGGCCTGCCGGAGGCGCGGGAGTGCCGCTGGCGGGCGCTGATCGCCCTCGCCCTCGCCTTCGGGGCCATGCTGGTCGGCTTCATGCCGCTCGCGCCCCTGCCCTTCCTGGATATCGGCCGCCCCCTGTCGTGGGAGGGATTGCTGCCATGACCGGCGACGCGCTGCCCCCGCCGCTCGATCTCTCCGGCCTCGCGCCCGCCATGCCGGTCCTGTCCGAGACGCTGATGGTGGTGGCAATCGCCCTGCCGCTGGCTCTGGCCTTCGGCGCGCTGGTGCCGGCGGTGCGCCGTGTCTTGCCCCATCTTCTGGTCTTCGTCCCGCTTCCGGCGCTCATCGCGGCTCTGGCCGTGCCGCGCGGACTTTCGGTGCTGGTGGCGCCCGATCCGTTCCGCTTCACCCTCGCCCTCGATGCGCCGGGCGCGCTGCTGCTGGGCGGGGCGGCGCTGCTGTGGATGACGGCCAGCGCCTATGCCATGGCCTATCTGCGCAAGGATCCGGCGCGGCCGGCCTTCATCGTCTGGTGGCTGCTCACCATGGCGGGGTCCTTCGCCGTGTTCCTGGTGGCGGATGTGGCGAGCTTCTATCTCGCCTATGCCCTCGTCAGCTTTTCCGCCTATGGCCTCGCCGCCCATGACGACACGGTCGAGGCCCGGCGCGCCGGCGCGCTCTACCTCGCCCTGACGGTGCTCGGCGAGGCGCTGCTGATCGCGGCCTTCGTCATGCTCGCCTCCGGCCCAGCCGACGCCAATCCGCAGATCCGCGATGCGGTGGCCCTGCTGCCCGCCTCGCCGTGGAAGACGCCCATTCTCCTCCTGATCCTCCTCGGCTTCACGCTGAAAATGGGCCTGTTTCCCCTGCATGTCTGGATGCCGCTGGCCCATTCCGTGGCGCCGGTGCCCGGCTCGGCGGCGCTCTCCGGCATCGTGGTGAAGGCCGGTGTCATCGGCCTGCTGCGCTTCCTGCCCGAAGGCGTGCCTTTGCCCGGCTGGGGCGCGCTGCTGTGCGGCGCCGGCCTGTTCACCGCCTATTACGGGGTCGCCGTGGGCCTCACCCAAAGGCATCCCAAGCGCGCCCTTGCCTATTCCACCGTGAGCCAGATGGGCGTGGTGGCGGCGGTGATCGGCGCCGGGATCATGAACGGGACGGCCGGCACCTTCACCATCGCCGCCTTCTATGCGGCGAACCACATGCTGCTGAAGGGCGCCATGTTCCTCATGGTGGGGGTGGCCATGGCGGCCTCGCCCCGGCGCGCCCTCGCGGCGGCGGCCGTGGCCGCCCTGCTGGGCCTCAGCCTCGCCGGCCTGCCGCTGAGCGGCGGCGCCATGGCGAAATACGCCATCAAGCTCATCGTGCCCGATGGGGGGGCCGGGGTTCTGCTCACCCTCTCCGCCGCCGGCAGCACGCTGCTGATGGCGCGCTACGCCCTGCTGGTGGCCCGCAGCGGGACGGAAAACCAGAAGACCGAAGGCAAGGAAATGCAAGGCCGCCCGCCGCGCGGCCTCGTCCTGCCCGCGCTGGCCCTCGCCGTGCTGGCGCTGTTCGCTCCGTTCGCGCTGTTCGCGGAGGTGACGGGCGTGCCGGTCTCCGCCGCCTTCACAGCGGCCGCGCTCGTAAAGGGATTCTGGCCCGTGGGGCTGGGGCTGGGGGTCGCGGCGCTCCTCGCCTGGAAAGGGCCGCGCGTGCCGGAGGTGCCGGCCGGCGACATCCTCCACGCCGCCGGCTTTCTGAGCGCTACGGGCCGGACAATCATGGAAGGGACAGTGGCGGCCGATGCCGTCCTGCGCCGCTGGCCCGTCGCCGCCCTCGCCTTGCTGGGGGTCGCCGTCAGTCTTGCCGCCACGCTGACCTTCGCCGCCATGCCATAACGCTGCTGGCACCAGCGGCCCGAACGGCCGGTTCCTCGCAAGCCCCCTCCCTGCGAAATCGGCTGGCGCGCGGTGTCATTCCGGCTTATATAATTTGAATTCAAATTATTTGAAATATCATCATATGCCATGACTGACCCCTCCTCCGTTCGCGAACGCTTCGGCATGCTGTTCGTCTTGGTGGCCCGCCGCTGGCGCAGCGCGCTGGACGCGGGCCTTGCCGAGATGGGCCTCTCCGACGCCACCTGGAGCCCCCTTCTCCATATCGGCCGTTCCGGCGGCGGCCTTTCCCAGAAGGATCTTGCGGCGCGCGTCGGCATCGACGGGTCGAGCCTCGTCCGGCTGCTCGACATCCTCGCCGACAAGGGGTTGATCGAACGCCGCCAGGACCCGGCCGACCGGCGCGCCAACCTGCTGTTCCTGACTGCGGCCGGCCATGCCGCCATGGCCGGCATCCAGCGCATCCTGACCAGGATCGAGGACGCCATGCTGGCCGATCTCTCCGACGCCGAGATGGAGGCGATGACATCGGCGCTGGAGCGCATCGACAGCCGGATCCGGATGCGGCGCGACCGGGAGCGGCCATGACCGCCCGCGCGAGACTGGAGCAGCTCGGCTTCGATACCGCCCGGCTCCACTTCACCCTGCGCACGGCCGTTGCGGCCTGCTGCGCCCTCGCGCTGGCCTGGGGGATCGGCCTCGAGCATCCGCAATGGTCCGCCATGACCGTCTGGGCCGCCGCGCAGCCGGTCCGCGGCCAGCTGGTCGAGAAGAGCTTCTTCCGCGCCCTCGGCACCATCATCGGCGCGACGGCGGGCATCGGCCTGCTGTTCGCCGCGCAGGGGCAGGAATGGGCCATCGTCCTCGGGCTCGCCGTCTGGATCGGCCTGTGCGCCGGAGCCGGCAACGTCATGCGCGGCTTCGCCGCCTACGGCGCCATGCTGGCCGGCTATTCAGCCGCCATGGTCACGCTGCTCCACAGCGCCGCTTCGGCCGGCCCCCTCGCGGTGGGCGTCGATCGCATGCTGACGGTGCTCCTCGGCGTGCTGGTGGCGCTCGCCATCGGCTGGGTCTTCGCCACGCCCGGCGATCCCGACGACCCGGCGCGACGGGTGCGGCGCCTCTCCCGCCGGATCCTGGACGACCTCGCCACGCATCTCGTCGCCGCCGAACCGCCGGACCGGAGCGGACACCAGCGCCTGCTCTCCGAAATGGCGGCCATCGAGGAGGGCCTCGACGGCCACGCCGCCGGCTCGCTGCGTTCGCGCGCCGCCATCCGGCATATCCGCAGCCTGTTGTCGGCGCAGGTCGCGCTGGTGCTGTGGATGCGGCGCCGGCCGCCCGCGGCGGTGGACGGCATGCTCGTGGCGGCGGTGCGACGGGCGGCCGAAGCCTGCGACGGCCCCGACGACGCAAGGCATGCCGCGGCCGCGCTGCGCCACGCCGCCGGCCTCGCCGCCTCCACGCCCATGCTGTCGGAGGCGCTCACGGGCCTCGCCGAGGCCATGCCACCGCAGCCCGGAACCGGGCCCCGGCGGGACAGCGGCCCGGCCCATGGCGTGGTCCTGCACCGCGACTGGATCGGAGCGAGGGAGGCCCTGATCCGCGCCAGCCTCACGATCCTCGTCGTGGGCGGCGCCTGGCTGGCAACGGGGTGGCAGGCCGGCGCCTTCATGCTGCTCGGTGCCACCATCATGACCAGCATCTTCTCCACCGCCGACAATCCGGCGCAGACCCTGCGGCAGGTGCTGGTGGGCCAGATGCTGGGCGCAACCGGGGCGCTGGCCTGCCGCTGGCTGGTATGGCCGCTGGCCGGCAGCGGCTTCGGCCTCGTGCTGGCGATGATGCCCTTCATCCTGCTCGGAGCGTTCCTGCTGGCCCACCGGCGCACGGCGGGTCCCGTCGGGTTCGACTACAGCATGGTGGTGCTGCTGATGCTGCAACCCGCCTGGCCGCTGACGGGGACATTCGCGCATTCCCTCGCGCTCGCCGCCGCCGTCGTCCTCGGGCCCGCGCTGGGGATCGCGGCCTTCCTCCTGATCTTTCCCGTGGATGGGCACCGCCGGCTGCGCACGCTCGCGGCCATGATGGTGCACGACATCGAGGCCATGGCGGCACGGCGCGGCGTCTCCGGGCAGCGTGCCGTCTGGCGGGCGCGGCTCTATCACCGGGTGCTGCGGCTGGTGCGCTGGGCGGACAAGACCGGGCAGAGCAGGGCGCAGGTGATCGAAGGGGGCTTTGCCGTGCTGCTGCTGGGCTCGGCGGTCATGCACATGGACACGACGCTGCGCCGGCCGGGCGTGTCGCCGGCGACGGCGCGGCGGCTCGAAGCTGCGCTGGCGCGGCTGCGCCACGTGGGCCAGAACCCGGAGCGCGCGGCCCGGGCACTGGCCGCTGCCGCGACGCGCATGGCGCAGGACGGCACCGGGGATGCGGCTCTGCTGCACGAAGCCGCCGCCGAACTTTCCGAGCGCGCCGGCTTCATGACGGCGGCCGGCGCACCGCCATCAGCCAGACCATCCCCATGGCCGGAACTCCGGTGGGCGACACGTCCGCGTTCGGGAACATGACCCTGGCCCGGCTCAGGCGGCGCCCGGCTCGTGGGTGCGGCCGGCGCGCTCGGCGTTGATGCGGCCGTCCACCAGCTCGACGATGCGGTCGCAGCGCTCGGCGAGAGCCATGTTGTGGGTGACGACCACGAAGGTCGTGCCCCGCTCCCGATTGATCCGGCGCAGCAGGGAGAAGACGCCCTCCGCGGAGGCGGTGTCGAGGTTTCCGGTGGGCTCGTCCGCCAGCACCAAAGCGGGGTCCATGGCCAGCGCCCGGGCCACCGCCACGCGCTGCTGCTGGCCTCCGGACATGTTGGTGGCGCGGTTGTCGCGCCAGCGGCTGAGGCCCACCCAGTCCAGCAGGTCGTCGGCGCGGCGCTCCATCTGGCGGTCGGCATGGCCGCGGTCCACCAGCATGGGCATCATCACGTTCTCGACCGCCGTGAAGGCCGAGATAAGGTAATGATACTGGAACACGAAGCCGATGGCGTGGCCGCGCAGCCTCGTGCGCACGGCGTCGTCCAGCCGGGTGGTGTCGGTGCCGTCGATCACGAGCCGGCCGGAGGTGGGGCTGTCGAGCAGGCCGACGATGTTGAGCAGGGTGCTCTTGCCCGAGCCCGACGGCCCGATGAGCGCCACGAACTCGCCGGCGCACACGGTGAGGTCGATGCCGTGCAGCACCTCGGTCTCCACCGGCGTGCCGACGGCGTAGGATTTGCGGATCGCCTCGAGGGCCAGGACATCAGCCACGGATCGCCTCCACCGGGTCGATGCTGGCCGCGCGCAGGGCCGGAGCGAGGCCGGCGATGACCCCGGTCAGGGTGGCGACGGCCGCCGCGGCCACGAACAGGCCCGGCTCCAGCACCAGGGGAAACAGCTCCGAGCCGTCCACCTGCCGGAACAGGCGGTGCCACAGGATCAGCGCCCCCGCCCCGAAGGCCGAGCCCAGCACCGAGCCGGCAAAGCCGAGCACGCCGCCCTGGATGAGGAAGATCCGCAGGATCCGCCCGCGGGTCGTGCCCATGGCGCGCAGGATGCCGATGTCCTTCGAGCGCTGGATCACCGACACCACCAGCACGGCGGCGATGCCGAAGGCGACCGAGATGCCCACGAACAGCCGGATCATGGTGTTCGAGGTCTGCTGCGCACGCACCGCCGTGAAGAACTGGGCGTTGGTGGTGATCCAGCTGTCCGCCTCCACCGGCACCACGGCGGCGATGTCGCGGGCGATGGTGTCGGCGGCGTAGGTGTCGGTCACGGTCATGTCGATGGTGGTGGCGCCGCCGATGAGGTTGAGCAGGCTCTGCGCCGTGCGCAGGGCCACATAGGTGTTGCGCGCGTTGGCGGCCTTGTTGCCGAAGTCGAAGATGCCGGTGATGGTGAGGATGCGGCCGCCGCCATTGGCGGTGGTGACGTTCAGCTTGTCGCCCACGCCGGCGCCGAGGTCCTTGGCGAGCTCGGTGCCGATCATGATGTCGTCGGTGCCCAGCCGCGCCGTGCCGGCCACCACATAGTCGGGCACGCGCACGATCCGGAAATACTGCTCGGGCTCCATGCCGGTGACGGAGATGCTGCGGCTGGCATCGCCCCGCACCGCGAGGGCCGAGCCGGAAGCGGTGGGCGCGACCACCACCACGTCGGGCCGCGCCCGCATGGCCGCGGCGATGGACTGCCACTGGTCGATGGAGAGGATGCGCTGGGTCGGCTTCTGCACCAGCGCGCCCTCGATCACGCCGGGCTGGTCGCGCAGCGGCCGCGCCACCTCGTCCGGCGGCAGCAGCTGGATCTGTGGCTGGGAGGTGAGCACCCGCCGGATGAAATTGGCCTGCAGCCCCGCCAGCATGGCCGACATGAACACGATGACGGCCACGCCGATGGTGACGCCGCCGAGGATGAAGGCGGTCTGCATCCGGCCCTCGCCCAGGAAGCGCAAGGCGGCGGTCCATTCGAACGGCACGAGGCGGTTCATCGCGGGATCGGCCGGATACGCTGGCCGGCGCGCACGCCGGACGCGACGGGCACCACTTGCTCGCCGGGCGTGAGCCCCTCCAGCACCTGCACCTGATCGGCCGCCCACAGGCCGAGGCGCACCTTCTGCTCGCGGGCGCGCCCGTCGCGCGCCACCAGAACCCAGGGTGCCGCCGACGTGGGCTCGTGCACGGTGCGGGCGGGAACCACGATGGCGTCGGGCTGGCGATCCACGGCGATGTCCACGGACACCGTCATGTCCTGCCGCAGATAGGCCGGCGGATCGGCCACGGTGAGCTTCACCTCCACCGAGGCGCGGGTGATGTCCACCGAGGGATTGATATAGGTCAGCGTCGCGGAAAAGCGCTGGTCCGGATAGGCATCGGCGGAGGCGACGGCGCTTTGGCCGAGCTTGAGCAGCCTCAGATTCTTCTCGTCGATCTGCACCACGAGCTGGCTGGCGCCGGCCGGCGCCAGCACCAGCAGCGCCTTGCCCGCCTGCACGACGGTGCCGCGCTCCACGCTGCGGGTGATGAGCACCCCGTCCCGCGGCGCGATGATGGTGGCGTAGCCGAGGCGCGCGCGGGCGGTGGCGAGGTTCGCCCGCGCCTGGCTCAGCTGGGTCTGCGCCAGAACGTAGTCGCTGCCGCCGGGGCTCGACGTGTAGACCTGCAACTCGGCGGTGCGGGCGAGGGTGCGGGCGACGTTGAGCGCCCGGGTGGCTTCGTCCAGCGTCGCCTGGGTCCCCGCGCCGGACCTGGCGAGCTTGTCGGCCCGGTCGAACGCCGACTGGGCGTTTTCGAGGTTGGCGCGGGCCTGCTTGAGCGCTTCGTCGGCAGCGGGCTTGGTGAGTTCGTGCAACTGCCGGATCCGGGCCTCGGCCTGCTCCACCGCCCCCTCGGACTGCACCACGGCCGCCTCGAGTTCGGTCCCGTCGAGGGCGATGAGGGGCTGGCCCTGCCGCACCGTCTGCCCCTCCTCCACCAGCACGTCCTTGACGGCTCCGGTGATCTGGCTGCCGATGGTCACGCGGTAGGGCGTCTCCACATGGCCGGTGGCGACAACGGTGCGCACCAGCTCGCCCCGGACCACCGGGTAGACCACCACCTCGGGCCCCTCCATCCAGCGCAGCGCCAGGAGCGCGGCGCCGGCCAGCGCGAGCACCAGGGCACCAACCCGCCACTTGCGGCGCCACAGGGCGGCAAGCACGCCGCCCCGCGCCCCTGCCCGGTCCGGCGGCGCGGGCGTCAGGTCCTTGCGGATGGCTGGGGTCTGCTGGTCCACTTTCGTCCTGGGCTGTTCCGGTACGGCTCCGGCATGGGCTGGCATCATGGAACGCCGGGAGGATGGCGGCGCCGTGTTGCGATCGGCGCGATCATGCCGCGCATCGCGCGCGGGTTAAAGGCGATGACGCAACTTGGGCGTGGCAGAACAGCGCGATCCCGCCGGTCCCGGCGCTGCAAACCGTCGCAGGTCTGGATGCATAGCGCTCAGTAGTCCCACTGGGCGCCGATGCCGACCTCGGCCGAGCCGTCGGCGCCGGTGGCGCCCTGCAGGCGGATGTTCTTGGTGATGTCCACGTCCACGGTCACCTGGCCGGAGCCGGGCGTGATCCCCTGCCGCACGCCCATATACATGCGGTCGTTGAGGCGCCGGCCGATGCCCACCTGCCCGCCGGTGCCGGCGGCATTGGTGCCCACCTGGAGGCTGTCCACGCCCAGCGAACGCCGCATCTGTTCCAGCATGCCGCCGCCCCCGGAGAATTGCGCGATGGTCTGCGCGATCTGCAGCGCCTGGGCGCCGGTGAGCGAGCCCGCCGAGCGGCCGAACATGAGCCGCGAGAGCACTTCGTCCTGGGGCAGTGTCGGGTTGGAGGTGAAGGTCACGTCGGGCCGCGAGGCGGCGCCGGTGACCAGGATCTGCGCGGTGATCTCGTTGGCGGTGGTCTCCGCCACGAAGTCGAGGTCGGGATCCGTGGTGCCGTTGAAGGTGATCTTGCCCCGGGTGAAGGTGAGGCGACGGCCGAGCACGTCGAAGGTGCCGCGCCGCATCTCGAAGCCGCCCTGCGTCGCCGGGCTCGCGCTGGTGCCACCCAGCTTCAGCTCGCCGCCCAGTTCCGCCTCCAGCCCCATGCCCCGGACGAAGACGTTGTTGGGCGCGGAGACCGTGAGATCGAGCGGCATGCCGCCGGAACGGCGCGGCGCGGCGGCCGGGGCGCGGCCACGGTTGTTGGGGGCGGCGTTGCGCGCGGGCCCCCCGTTCACATGGCGCACGTTCAGCCCGGCGCCGCCGCCGGGCAGGCGATCGGGAATATTGACGTCGAGGGTGCGCACCACCAGCCGGCCGGTGAGGCGCGGATTGTCGGCGAAGGCGCCGTCCACCGCGAGCCGCCCCTCGGTCACGAGGCGCATGACCTCGCTGTTGACAAGGCCGGCATTGGAGAGGTCCACGTCGATGCGGCCGGGAAAGCCCCGCTCGGGATCGAGGGCGACCGTGCCGCGCGCGCTCACGCCGCCGCCATTGGGCGTGCGGGCGGAAAGCGAGGTCAGTGTCACGGAGCGGTCGGTGCCGGTGATGACGCCCTCGATATTCGACAGGTTGACGCCGTTGACGCTGTCGTCGAAGCGGGCGCCGGAAATGCGCACCGTGCCGCCCGCCCGCGGCGCGGCGGCGGTGCCGCGCACCGTGGCGTCGATGGCCGCGCGCCCGCGCACCTGCGCGCCGGAGGTGGCAAGCATGGGGTTGGCCAGCGCGAGGTCCAGCGCCCCCCGGATGGCGAGGTCGAGGTCGCCGGCGCCGAGGGGGGCCGAGCCGGTGAGGGTGACATCCGACAGGAAACGTCCCGCAATCGTCGCCCTCGTGGTCACGCGCCCGTCCTCGAACCGGCCATCGGCCCGGACGTCGAGCGGCCCGAGCCCGTTGGCTGCGAGATCGCGCGTGCTGACCCGGGCGACGTTCAGCATATAGGTCCCCGTGGGCGCCGACGCCGGCCCGGTGAGCCGCGCCGAGCCCGAGAGAGTCCCGGCGAGGCCGAGTCCCGGCGCCGCGAGGTCCGCCAGCCCCAGCGGCAGGGTATTGAGCACCACATCCAGCCCCAGCGTCGCGCCGGCCCGGCCGGAAACGGTCGCGCTGCCGCCACGGGTGGAGAGCGCCAGCCGGTCGATGGTCAGGGTATCGCCGGACCAGCGGAAGTTGGCCGGCGCCGCATTGGTCAGGCTGGTGCTGCCGCGGGCGAGGTTCAGCCGGTCGAGGCGGAAGGCGACGGCGCCGTCGCGCTGGCTCAGCAAGCCCGCGGTGGCGAGCGTCGCGCCGTTGACCACGGCATCGAGATTGAGGCTCGTTCCTGCGGCGGCCGCATCGGCGGTCAGATTGGCGCGCGAGATGTCCATGCCGCCGGCATTCACCGCCCGCAGGTCCACCGTGCCGTCCAGCACCGGCATGCCGGCGGGATCGGCCACGCTGGCGTCGATGCGGGCACTACCCACGCTCTGGCCGGCGGCGGAGACATTGGCCGCGTCGGCCTTCACCGCCACGCGCTGCTTGCCTCCGGCGGCATCCAGCCGCACATCGGCATTGAGCCGTCCGGCAAGCTGGGTCAGCGCCAGCGGCGAGAGATCGTTGAGGTCTGCGGCGGCGACCACCAGCGTCCCGTCGGCGAGCCCGGCCGCCGAGAGCCGCACGTCGCCTTTGGCCGAGACCGAGCCGATGGCGAAAGCGAGATCCTTGAGCTGCCGCGCGCCGTCCGCCAGCGTCGAGAAGGCGCCGGATCCGGTCGCGGGCTTGCCCGCCACCCGGCCGTCGAGGGTGAAGTGCGCCGCGGGACGGCCGGTAAGGTCGGAGGCGGTCAGCGCGAGGCTCAGGCCCTCCACCTTCTGCTTCATGGCGGTTCCGGACGGCATCACGAGCCGGGCCGTGAGTCCGAGGTCGTCGAGGCTGCCCCGGAACGCCGCCTCACCCGTCACCGCGCCGGAGACGCGGTCGTCGAGCTTCACGAGATCCGCCAGCGCCAGTTTCGCCGCAAGGTCGGCCCGGGCACGGGAGACCGAGCCTTCCGCAGTCACCGTCAGGCTTTCCGACGCCAGGTTGAAGCGGTCCACACGGATGGCATTCTGCCCGTCCCGCGCCAGCCTGGCGGTGAGCGTCGTGACGCCGCCGAACAGCCCGTCCACGGCCGCGATCCTGGTGGCGACGCCCTTGGTGCCGCCGGTGAGGCTCATGTCCACGCGGGAGAGGTCGCCCGTGGCGTCGATGGTGGCGTCCAGCGTCGCGGTGCCGCCCAGCCGGCGGCCGGCGAGCGGGGAGAAGGCGACGAGATCGAGCTTTTCGAGGCGGAGCGTGCCGGCGATCTTCTCCGCCGCCGCAACGCCGGTGAAGCGGCTGGTGAGGGCCGCCAGTTCCACCGTGACGCTGGTGACGGCCGGTGCCCCGTTCTTTGGCCGCGACCCGGCGAGGGTGAAGCGGGCGTTGCGCCCCAGCGCCTCCGCCACCTTCGGATCGGTCGCCGACAGGCCGTCCGCGCGCCCGTCGAGGGTGAAAGCGAGGTTCTGGCCGGCGTCGGGAATTGTGGCCAGATCCACATCCAGCGTGGCGGCGCCATAGCCGGCGCCCTTCAGGTCCGCCGCCGTGGCCCGCGCGGCGATGGCGGGGGCGGCGAAGGACCCTTTCAGCGTGCCGTCGAGGGCTACGGATCGCCAGCTCACGCCGGGGGCGAGGGCCGCGAAGCGGGCCGCCTCGCCGGCCTTCACGCCAAAGGCGAGGTCAGCGGCCATCGTGCCGGCATCCACGTCGCCCTTCACGCCGGCGCCGAAGCCGGCGGCGCGCACCGTGGCACTCTCGATGGCGATGCGCCGCGCCGCAGTCACGGTGGCGGCGCCGGCAATCTCCGCTCCGCCCTCGAACAGGGGCGCGACGGCAGCCGGCAGCAGGCGGGCGATATCGGCATCGGCGGTGAAGCTGACGCGCCGCCCGGTCGCGCTCGCCCGCACCTGCGCGGAGCCTGCGACCTTGGCGGCATCGCCCGCCGCCAGGTCGAGGCGTCCGTCCCAGGCGTCCAGCGGACCCGAGCCCTTCAGCGTCGCCGTGATGGCGGGCAGGCCGGCAACGCCCGCGGCGCGCGCCACGAGGCCGCCGGCCGGCTCCTCCGCAGTCACGTCGAGGTCGAGCCGCGCCGGCTGCGGCACATAATCGAGCCGGCCGAGGATGCTGCCGGCCTGATCGTGCCGCTTCAGGTTGAACGCCGCCGACAGGCCTTGCTCCAGCGACCGCAGCTCGGCCGAGGCGGCGAGCGAAAGCACCGCCGCATGCCCCAGCACCGGCTCGTCGATGACGATCTCGTCGATGGCGAGGCGCCCGATGCGCACCGGCAGGGCGAAGCCCCCGCCCCCGCTCGTGGCCGATGGCGCGGCGGGCGCGGGCGCGGGCGGCAGATCGGGCTTGCGCCGGAGCGCGACGCGCGAGGCCCCGGCGAGATCAATGTCGAGGGTGCCGGCGAGGAGCGAGAGGGGGTTCCAGTCGAGGCGCACATTCTCCACCTCGGCGAAGGTGCCCCCGGCATCGGCGGCGGTGATGCGCGCCACACCCATGTTGACCGGCACGAAGCCGGTGATGCCGGAAATCTCCACCTGCAGCCCGTTCGCGGAGGCGAGCGAGGAGCCCAGCCGCGCCAGCAGCGCCTTGCCCGGCGGGGTCTGGATGGCGCCGAAGAGCATGACGAGAAGCGCCAGCACACCCAAAAGGGCGAGGCCGAGCCATTTGGCGAGGGTGCGCACGGTTGCCATCAGAAGGCCTGCCCCAGGCTGACATAGATGCCGAAGGACCCGTCGTCGGGCCCGGGATTGAGCGGCACCGCAAAATCGAACCGCAGCGGGCCAATGGGCGTGTAGTAGCGCAGCCCGATGCCGGCCGCGTATTTCATGCCGTTGAAGTCGGGATATTCCGTCGCGAAGGCCGAGCCCATGTCGAAGAAGGGCACGATGCCGATGGTGTCGGTGATCTTCACGCGCAGTTCCGCCGACGCCTCGAAGAAGGAGAGGCCGCCGACGATCTGGCCGAACGCATTGCGCGGGCTGGCCGACTGGTAGTCATAGCCGCGCAGCGAGCCGCCGCCGCCCACATAGAAGCGCCGCTGCGGCGGCACGTCGTAGAGGTCGGTGACGCCCACGAGGCTGCCGGCGGCCACCCGGCCGGCAAGGATCAGGCGCCGGTCGTCGTCGAAGGCGTGGTAGGCGGCGAGCGCGGCCTTGAGCATCACCGGGCCGGCGCCGCTGTCGCCGAGATAGGCGAAGGGCTCCACCGTGGCGCTGGCGCGGATGCCGCGGGAAGGATCGAGCGCGTTGTCGGTGGTGTCGTAGAAGACATCGACGGGAATGCCGGTGACCAGCGCATTGTAGGTGCCGGTGGTGTCCTCCACCTGCCCGTCCTCGAAATCCACGCCCACCTGCATGGACAGCTGATCATCGAAGCGGTGGCGCACGGCAACAAGGGCGGTGACGCCCTCGCGCACATAGGCGTTGGTCACCTCCCGCAGGATGGCCGCATTGGCGATGAGGTCGTCCTGCGCGGTGTAGATGCCCGGCTTCACGAAGCTGGCGGCGAGCTTGTAGCCGAACGGGTCGGCGTTGGGCACGGCCTCCGATTCCTGGCCGAACCACGACACCGAGGCATCGAGCCGCAGGGTCTCGCCGCCGCCGAACAGGTTGCGGTGGCCCCAGAAGCCGTTGATGGAGGAGCCATCCGTGCTGGAATACTTGGCCGAGAAGCCCACATAGCGCGGCTCGCGCGGGCGCACCTCGATATGGATGGGTAGCCGGCCCTGGGGGTCGAGCCGCTCGCCCTCGCGGATGCGCACGCTGGCAATGGCCTGGTACGTCAGCAGGCGCTTGCGCAGGCGGTTCCGGCGCTCGGGCGAATAGAGCGTGCCGGGCGGGATCTCGATGCGCTCCTCGATGAAGCCCGGCGTGAGGAACTCGGCGCCCGAGACGGTGAAGGTGCCGAAGGTGGCGACCGGTCCCGGCTCGATGAGCAGCGTCACGTTGAGCCGGTTGGTCGCGTGGTCCGCCACCACGTCCTTGCCGGTCAGGCGGGCGAAGGGGTGGCCGCGCTCGCGCCAGAAATCCACCAGCACCGCCTCCGCGCGGACCACCCGGTCGGCGCGCGCGGATTCGCCGGGCTCGAGGCCCAGGGCGCGCAGGCTCGGCCCCTCCGCGAGGGGACGGCGGGTCGTGGCGTCGAGGATGCGGATGTCGCCGAAGACGAAGGGCGGGCCGGGATCCACATCCACGCGCACCGGCACCGGGCCGGCCTTGCGGGCGCGCTCCACCATGTCGAACACGTTGGCGGCGTTCGGCGCGACGCCGGCGACGGTGATGCGGATGGCGCCGCCATAGCGGCCTTCGCCATAGAGCGCGGCGTTGATGCGCTCGAAGTCGGAGAGCGCGCGGCGCACGAGGCCGGCGGCGCCGGACGGCGGGCGATTCTTGAGGGTTTCGAGGTTGGAGGCCTGGGTAACGGCATTCCTGATGCCGCTCTCGCCGCCGGCGACCTCGATCTCCACGCTATAGGGCGTGGCGTCGATGGCGGGTGGCTGGCGCGAGGCCGGATTGGGATTGAACAGATCTGCGATGGAACTGAAAAAGTTGTCATTCTGCGCGCGAGCGGGCACGGCCGAAAGCATAACGGCCACGGGCACGATCAGTAATGGACGAAGCCGGGTCCAATATCGAGATGCGAATATCGCCACAAATCCCGCCCGACGCCTTCCGCTCCAGCCATTTATGCGACAGAAGTGTGATCTTTATGTCACAAATCAGTCTACACGAAGACCTGCCCCTGCGCCACCCCCGGCTGCATTTAGCCTTAAGCAATTACCTACAAGGCCGGGGCAGCGAACGCAGGACCGGTCAGCCGGCGGCAGCGCCGTCCTGCGGACCCGGCACCAGATAGGACACCAGCGCCCCGCCCACGATCTGATGCAGCGCGATCTGTGGCGACTCGCGCACCACGCGGAAGGCACCGGGCGCATCAAGGTCGAGGGCGAACTGATGGCTCGCCGAGGGGGCGATGAAGGCGCGGTGGCCGGCGAAGCGGCCCGTCACCGCCCGGTGGACATGGCCGCACAGGATGCCCGCCACATCGCCGCGCCCGGCCAGTAGTTCCTCCAGTTCCGCTCGGCCGTCGCGCAGGCCGATGCCGTCCATGGCGGCAATGCCGGTCTCGAACGGCGGGTGATGCATGAAGATGAGGATGGGCCGCCCGTCATGGCGCGCGAGCACGCTTTCCAGCCAGTCCAGCTGCGCCGCCCCGATGGCCCCGTGACCTCGGCCCTCCACCAGCGTGTCGAGGCCGATCACGGCCAGGCCCGACGCCTCCACCACATGGCCCAGATGCCCCGCCGCCTGCCCGGTGCGGGACCCGAGCGCGGCCTGCATCGGGCCGCGCAGGTCGTGATTGCCCGGCACCGCGGAGAATGCGATGCCGAGGCGATCGAGTCCCGCGCGCACGAAGGCGTATTCCGCCTCCGTCCCGGTTTCGGCAAGGTCGCCGCTGACGAGAAGCAGATCGGGCCTGGGGACGAGCCCGGCGAGGTGCGCCACCAGGCGCTCGAATGCCGCGCGCGTGTCCACCTCGCCGACACGCGCCCCCGCGACGGTGACGTGGAAATCCGTGAGCTGGGCAATCATCATGGCCCCTTCTCCACATGCTCCGGGCGCGGCGCGGGCGCCGGCCACATGGTTTCGTCCCTGTTTTCTAGGCGGTGCAGACCAGGGCGTCGAGGGATGCGAGGGAAAATGTGGTTATTTGTGCATCTTGCTCAATTTATGGTCTCGAATTCCAACTTCCCCAAAGTTAAGGTCATATCACTGTCACTGTTCTGACCTTAGAACGCCAGCGCCGGACAATGCTGCAAAGGCAACGGCGCCGCCCCGGGAGATCCATCCGAATGCCCCTCCAGCCGCCGTCCGGTGGCGGACGGCGCGCGCCTGCCTGATGCCCATTCGCTCTGTGAGAGGAACGAGATGTCGGTCAATTCCACATTTTCCCACATTTCCCGGCGCGGCGTCCTCGTCGGCGGCGCGGCGGCGGCGGTTGCCGGCCTGAGCGGAGGCCGCGCCTTCGCTTCGGACAAGGTGAAACTGCAGTTCATGTATCCGGTCGGGGTGTCGGGCGACATCAACAGGCTGGTCACGGCGATGATCTCCCAGTTCAACGCCGCGCACGAAAAGATCGAAGTCGAAGCCATCTATGCCGGCAGCTACGACAATACCGAGCAGAAGGTGATCACGGCGCTGGGCGTGGGTGATCCGCCCGCCACCTGGCTGCCCATCAACTCGGCGCTCCAGACCTTCCTCGGCCTCGATGCCCTCGCCGACATCACCGCCAAGGCGAAGGCCGACGACATCTACCAGGATTTCCTGCCCGGCTTCCTGGAGACCTGCATTTCCGACGGCAAGCTCTATGGCCTGCCGTTCCAGCCCTCCACCCCGGTGCTCTATCTCAACAAGGACGCGCTGAAGGCGGCCGGCATCACCAAGGCGCCCGTCACCTGGACCGAGCTGCTGGACGTGGCCAAGGCGCTCACCATCCGCGAGAACGGCGAGCTGAAGCGCTGGGGCCTCACCATCGGCGGCGGCTGGCACGACTGGATCTTCGAGTGCTACTGCCGCCAGAACGCCCTGGTGCCCTGGACCAAGGACAAGGTGCTGTTCGACAAGCCCGAAGCGGTGGACGCCCTCGAATTCTGGGTGAAGATGGTGCAGGCGGGCGTCATGCCGCCGGCCTCCACCTGGGAAGGCTCGGCCAACGACTTCATGGCGGGCCGCACCGCCATGCTCTACCACTCCACCGGCTCGCTCACGAACCTGCGCAAGTCCTCCCCGTTCGAGGTGGATGTCGCCTTCATGCCGAAGAACAAGACCTTCGGCGCCTGCCAGGGCGGCGGCCCCATCATGATCGCCAGGAAGCAGACCGACGCCCAGATCGAGGCGAGCTGGACCTTCGCGCGCTGGATGACCTCCACCCAGGTGCAGTCCCAGTGGAGCCGCGACACCGGCTATCTCGCGGTGCGCAAGTCCGCCTGGGAGACGCCGGAGATGAAGGCCTATCTGGAGAAGGTGCCTCAGGCCAGGGTGGCGCTGGAGCAGGCCGCCTATGCCGGCGCCTTCCTGCAGGTGCCGGGCTATCACAAGGTGCGCGAATATCTCAAGAGCGCCCTCGACCGGACGCTGGCCGGCTCGGTCAAGCCCGACGTGGCGCTGAAGGAGGCGGCGGACAACTCCAACCGCGAGATCCAGCGCCTCCTGCGCCGGCGCTCCTGACACGACCGGGCGTCCGCCTTCGGGCGGGCGCCCCTCACCGGAAAGATCATTGCGAAGATGAGGATCGGCATGGTCACAGGTCCCGCCCTGCGCGCCCACGTCCGCGAAGCCGGGCTCGCCTATCTGCTGCTTGCGCCCTCGCTGGTCTTCCTCGCCGCCTTCACCTACTGGCCCATCATCCGCTCCGTCTGGTTCAGCTTCCACGACGTGATGCTGGGGTCGGACAAGATCTTCTTCCTGGGGCTTGAGAACTACCAGCGACTGTGGACCGACGCCCTGTTCTGGAAGTCTCTCGCCAACACCGCCTTCTACACGCTGGTGACCATTCCCAGCGCCATCGCCTGCGCGCTTCTGCTCGCCGTCGCCCTCGACAGCAAGCTGCGCGGCATGACCTTCTATCGCTCCGCCTTCTTCTATCCGGTGATGATCCCGTCCGTGGCGGCCGGCATGGTGTGGGTGTTCCTCTACGCCCCCGGCTACGGCCCCATCAACCACGCGCTGGCGCTCTTCGGCCTGCCCAAGCTCGAATGGCTCTACGACAGCAACACGGCCATGATCGCCATCATCATCATGAGCATCTGGAAATATTCCGGCTACTTCATGCTGATCCTGCTGGCGGCCCTGCAGATGATCCCCTCGGACCTCCACGAGGCGGCGCGCCTCGACGGGGTGTCGGCCTGGAACCGACTCATCCACATCACCATCCCGCTGATCTCGCCGACGCTCTACTTCGTCATCATCATCGGGCTGCTGCATTCCTACCAGATCTTCGACTATGTCTACGTGATGACGCAGGGCGGACCTGCGGATGCCACCAACGTGCTCACCTTCTACATCTACCAGAACGGCTTCCAGTATCAGGACATCGGCTACGCCTCGACGCTGGCGAACGTGCTGCTGCTGTTCGTGGGCGGCCTCATCACCCTCGTCGCGCTGGTGTTCGGCCGGCGGGTCCACTACCTCGGACGGTGACACGGATGGCGACCCTGCAGGATCCCCTCGAATTGTCCGCCCCCGCCACCTCCCGCGGCACGCTTGCCCACATGCGCGCCACTCTGAGGCGGAACTGGCTGCATGTCCTGCTGCTGCCGCTGCTGGCGCTGTGGGCGAGCCCCCTGGTGTGGATCGTCGTCACCTCGCTGAAGACGCGGGTGGAGGTGTTCGATCCCAATGCCGGCTTCCTGCCCGCCATCGCCCAATGGAGCAACTATCCCGCGGCCATGGCGGTGGCGCCGTTCGGCACCTATCTCGTCAACTCGGTGCTGGTGACGGGCGGCATCCTCATCTGCGAGCTGGTGACCATCACCCTTGCCGCCTATGCCTTCGCGCGGCTGAGCTTTCCCGGCAAGAACATCCTCTTCACCCTGTTCCTGCTGCAGATCATGTTTCCCATCTACGCCACCTTCCTCACCAATTTCGTCACGGTGCGGGAGCTGGGCATCCTCAATTCCCTGCCGGCGCTGATCGTGCCGTTCGTGGCGTCCGGCTACGGCACGTTCATGCTGCGCCAGGCCTTCCGGCAGGTGCCCACCGAGCTTGCGGACGCGGCGCGGCTCGACGGCTGCGGCCATCTCGGCATCCTGTGGCACGTCTACCTGCCGCTGGTGAAGCCGACGCTGGTGGCCTTCTCCATCATCGCCGTGGTGACCCACTGGAACGACTATATGTGGCCGCTCCTCGTCACCAATTCCGAAAGCGTGCGCACCCTGCCCATCGGCCTCGGCCTGCTGGCGAAATCCGACAGCGGCGCCGACTGGACGCGGCTGATGGCGGCAACGGTGGTGGTGGTGTCGCCGCTGCTGTTGTTCTTCGTCATCTTCCAGCGCCGCTTCGTGGACAGCTTCATGCACGCGGGTCTGAAGTAGGGGTTTAGGCATGGCCGAGGTTGTTCTTCAGGGCGTCAGCAAGTCCTACCAGGGCCGCCCCACCGTGCACGGGGTGGACCTCGCGGTGGCGGACAGGGAGTTCATGGTTCTCGTCGGCCCCTCCGGCTGCGGCAAGTCCACCACGCTGCGCATGGTGGCCGGGCTGGAGGAGATCACCGCCGGACGCCTCCTCATCGACGGGCGGGACGTAACCCATGCCGAGCCGCAGAAGCGCGACATCGCCATGGTGTTCCAGTCCTATGCCCTCTATCCGCACATGACCGCCTACCGGAACATGGCGTTCGGCCTGCTGAAGACCTCGAAGCTGCCCAAGGCGGAGATCGACCGGCGCATCGGCGAGGCGGCGGAGATCCTCCACATCACCCACCTGCTGGAGCGCAAGCCCAACGCGCTCTCCGGCGGCGAGCGCCAGCGCGTCGCCATCGGCCGGGCGCTGGTGCGCCAGCCCAAGGTGTTCCTGTTCGACGAGCCGCTCTCCAACCTCGACGCCAAGCTGCGTACCCACATGCGGGGCGAGCTGAAGCGCCTGCACAAGGAGCTCGGCCTGACCGTCATCTACGTCACCCACGACCAGATCGAGGCCATGACGCTGGGCACGCGGGTAGCCATCCTCTCGGAAGGGCGGCTCCAGCAGGTGGGCGCGCCCATGGACCTCTACATGCGCCCGGCCAACACCTTCGTGGCCACCTTCATCGGCTCGCCGGAAATGAGCCTCCTGCGCTGCGCGCTGCGGCCCAACGGTGCCGGCAGCGTGGTGCACCATCCGCGCTTCGACACCCACATCCCCGGCGCCCTCGAGCGGGCGGAACCCGGCGACATCCTTCTGGGCGTGCGGCCGGAGGAGGTCACGCTCAGCCCGCCCGAGACGCCCGCCATGGCGCGGGGCACGGTGGAGCGCACGGAGCTGATCGGCTCGGAGGCGCTCGCCGAGATCCGCATGGGCGACGACCGGCTGATGGCGCGCACGCCGGTGATGCAGGCCCCGGACGTGGGCGCCGAGGTGGGCCTCAGCTTCGACATGGCGCGCGTGCGCCTGTTCGACGCGGCCACCGGCCGCGCCCTGGCGCGACTCTAGGCCGGGAGACGCGACATGGCCCAGACCGTGCGCCAGCAGCAGATCGTGGACCTGCTGCGCGACCGCCGCTCCCTCACCATCGCCGACCTCGCCGGGCATTTCCAGGTGTCCGACGAGACCATCAGGCGCGACCTGAAGGCGCTGGCCGAGGCTGGCATGGTGGACAAGTTCCATGGCGGCGTGCGCCTCAACGTCGCCGATTGGGAAGCCCCTTTCGACCGGCGCCTGCGCGAGCAGGCCGGGGCCAAGCGGCGCATCGCCCTCGCGGCGGCGGAGCTGATCGAGGAGGACGCCACCATCCTGCTCGACAATTCCTCCACCTCCTGCTTCCTCGCCCAGGTGCTGGCGCCGCGCGCCGGGCGGCTCACCGCCATCACCTTCTCGGTGGAGGTGGCGCAGATCCTCTCCTCCGCCGGGCGACACCATCGCGTGATCCTGCCGGGCGGCGAACTGAGGGCGGACGACCGCACCATCATCGGCCCCTCGGCCATTGATTTCGCCTCCCAGTTCACGCCCAGCCTGTTCGTGATGTCGGTGGCGGCGGCCTCCCCCACGCGCGGCTGCATGGATTTCGACCTGTTCGAGACCGAGTTCAAGCGCGCCATGATCCCGCTCGCCGACAAGGTGATGCTGCTCCTCGACAGCTCGAAATACACCAAGCCCGGCCTGATCCAGGTGTGCGACTGGCCGTCCGTTGACATCCTCGTCACCGAGGACGGCCCGCCCGCCGCCATCCGCACCGCGCTGGAGCATGCCCGCATCGTCCTTGCCCCCGCCATCGCCGAGACCGGCGACGGCCATGGCCGCAGGCCCGCTTATGCTGAATAGCCCCCTATCCGCCGGCGCCGGCCTTGATCTGGCCGCCTTCGCCGAGGCGCTCGCGGACCGCGCCCGGCCGCTGGCACTGGCCCATTTCCGCACCCCCATCGGCATCGAGTGGAAGGCGGACGCGAGCCCCGTCACCATCGCCGACCGCGCCATCGAGCGCGCCCTGCGCGAGGCCATCGCCCGGTGCTTTCCCGAACACGGCATTCTCGGCGAGGAAGAGGCGGCGGTGGGCATCGACCGGCCGGTGGTGTGGGTCATCGACCCCATCGACGGCACCAAGAGCTTCATTACCGGCCTGCCCCTGTTCGGCACGCTCATCGCGGCGGTGGTCGAGGGACGCCCGGAGGTGGGCATCATCGAGGTCCCCGCCCTGGGCGACCGCTGGGTGGGCACCGCCGGCGGCACGACCCGGCTCAACGGCGCGCCGTGCCGCACCAGCGCCGTCACCCGGCTGAAGGATGCCCGGCTCTATGCCACCGCCCCCGACATGTTCGCGGGAGGCGAGACCACCGCCTTCGAGGCGCTGGCGGAACAGGTGGGCCTGCGCCGCTTCGGCGGCGACTGCTACGCCTACGGCCTGCTCGCCAGCGGCCATGTGGACCTGGTGGCCGAGGCCAGCCTGAAGCCCTATGACTTCATGGCCCTGGTGCCGGTGGTGGAAAGCGCCGGCGGCGTCATCACCGACTGGACCGGCGCGCCGCTCGGCATCTTCTCGGGCGGCCGGGTGGTCGCTGCCGCCAATGCGACGCTCCATGCCCAGGCCCTGGACATCCTGCGGTCCACATCTGAACCGGATGGACCCGGCGCGGGTTGATCACCCGGCTTGCGGGACAACCGGACGCTGCAACACGAATGGTGCGTAGCATGGAAGACCCGCCCGGCCGGAGCCCGCCGCCGCACACGGGGATCCCCCGAACGGAGGTGGGCAACGGAGGTCGCGCCATGAGCTCTTCCATGAGCTTTTGCATGAGCTTTTGCATGAGCTTTTCCGTCACGCTGATGGACCTCGCGGGCTTCGCCGCCTTGCTTTCGTGGGGCATCGTGCGCGACCTGAAGCTGGTGAACTCCCATGTGGTGGCGGCCGCGGCCCCGAACCCATGAAGCTGTCCTGAGGGCCGCGCTCGTCAGTGCCGGGGCGACAGCAGATCCTGCGGCAGGGCCCGGCACACCTGCGCCACCTCGGCCAGCAGCCGGCCCATGGCGGAGGTCTTGCGCCAGAGCATGGCGATCTGCCGGCTGGGCTTGGAATCGCTGAATTCCAGAAGATGGATGTTCTCGGCCGGCTGGGCCGGATTGCGCGTCGCCAGCATGGGGAGCAGCGTCATGCCCACCCCCGCCGCCACCATCTGGCGCAGGGTTTCAAGGCTCGTGGCGCGAAATTCCGACTTCTCCCGCGCCCCCGAGAGCTGGCACACGTCCAGCGCCTGATCGCGCAGGCAGTGGCCGTCCTCCAGCAGCATCAGATTGTAGCTGGACAGCTCGTTGATGGAGAGCAGGTCGCGCGACGCCAGCACGTGGTTGCCCGGCACGGCGAGGAGGAAGGGCTCCTCGAACAGGAACTCGCTGTGAAACTGCGGCTCGTGCACCGGCAACGCCAGGAAGGCGGCATCCAGCGTGCCGTAATTCAGGCGGGAGATCAGGGCGGCGCTCTTCTCCTCGAACAGCAGCAGCTCCAGATCCGGGAAGCGGGCGCGGATCAGCGGCACCACATGGGGCAGAAGATAGGGGCCGAGGGTCGGGAACACGCCGAGCTTGAGGGCGCCGGCCTCCGCCGCGCAGCTGCGGCGGGCGCCTTCCTTCAATTGCTCCACCTCGTCGAGGATGCGCCGCGCCCGCTCCACCGCCTCGCGGCCGGCGGGGGTGAGCATGACCCGGCGCGGCGCCCGCTCCACCAGCGGCACGCCCAGTTCCTCCTCCAGCTTGCGCAGCTGGGTGGAGAGGGTGGGCTGGCTGACGAGGCACGCCTCGGCCGCCCGCCGGAAGTTCCGGTGGTCGGCCAGGGCGACGAGATATTGCAGTTCGCGCAGGGTCATCGCGGGCGGCCCCCGCTGGACGCCGCCCGGTTGGGGAGCGGGAAGCCGGCCCGGCCGGTCACGCGGCCTTCACCGCCTCTTCCTTCGGCGCGCTGGAGCGGATGAGGTGATCGAAGGCGGAAAGCGAGGCCTTGGCGCCTTCGCCCAGCGCGATCACGATCTGCTTGTAGGGCACGGTGGTGCAGTCGCCGGCGGCGAACACGCCGGGCACCGAGGTCTGCCCATGGGCGTCCACCACGATCTCGCCGCGGGGGGAGAGTTCCACCACGCCCTTCAGCCACTCGGTGTTGGGCAGAAGGCCGATCTGCACGAAGATGCCTTCCAACTCCACCTTCACGCTGTCGCCGGTGGTGCGGTTCTCGTAAACGAGGCCGCTCACCTTCTGGCCGTCGCCCAGCACTTCGGTGGTCTTCGCCGAGGTGAGGATGGTGACGTTGGGCAGGCTCTTGAGCTTGCGCTGGAGCACGTCGTCGGCGCGCAGCGCGCTGTCGAACTCGATCAGCGTCACATGGGCGACGATGCCGGCAAGGTCGATGGCCGCTTCCACGCCGGAATTGCCGCCGCCGATCACCGCCACGCGCTTGCCCTTGAACAGGGGGCCGTCGCAATGGGGGCAATAGGCCACGCCCTTGTTGCGATAGGTATCCTCGCCCGGCACGTTCATCTGCCGCCAGCGGGCGCCGGTGGCGAGAATCACGGTCTTGGAGCGCAGGCTGGCGCCGTTGGCGAACTCCACCTCGATGATGTCGGCGCCGGGCACCAGCTTCACCGCCTTCTGGAGATTGAGGATCTCCACCTCATACTCGCGCACGTGCTGCTCCAGCGCGGCGGCGAGCTTGGGGCCTTCCGTGTAGGGCACGGAGATGAAATTCTCGATGGCCATGGTGTCCAGCACCTGCCCGCCGAAGCGCTCGGCGGCGACGCCGGTGCGGATGCCCTTGCGCGCCGCATAGACGGCCGCCGTGGCGCCGGCGGGACCGCCGCCCACCACCAGCACGTCGAAGCGGTTCATCTCGCTCATGCGGGCGGCCTCGCGCGCGCCGGCCCCTTTGTCGAGCTTGGCGACGATCTCCTCGACGCCCATGCGGCCCTGCCCGAACACCTCGCCATTGAGATAGATGGTGGGCACCGACATGACCTGCCGGGCCTCCACTTCCTTCTGGAACAGGGCGCCGTCGATGGCCACGTGGCGGATCTTCGGGTTCAGCACCGCCATGAGGTTGAGGGCCTGCACCACGTCCGGGCAGTTCTGGCAGGACTGGGAGAAATAGGTCTCGAAGGCGAAGTCGCCATCCAGCGCCTTGATCTGCTCGATGACCTCGGGCTCGAGCTTGGGCGGATAGCCGCCGGTCTGCAGCAGCGCCAGCACCAGGGAGGTGAATTCATGGCCCATGGGCAGGCCGGCGAAGGTGAGCGCGATGCTTTCGCCGGGGCTCGACAGGGCGAACGAGGGCACGCGGGCGCCGGCGGCGTCGCCATCGCGGCGCGCGGCAACGGTGACCTTGGCGGAGCAGTCGGTGATGTCGGCGAGCAGCTCCAGCATCTCCGTGGACTTGGCACCGTCATCCACGAAGGCGGTGATTTCGACGGGTCGGACCAGCCGCTCCAGATACGCCTTGAGCTGGGTCTTCATGGCTGTGTCGAGCATGGCAATTCTCCGACGAATGCTTGGAAAACAACAAGGTGCTCCGCATCCGCCGCGCGCAGGGCGCGCGGAAGATGCCACCCTAAATCCGCCACGCGCAGAGCGCGCGGCGGAGGGGATGGGCCCTCCCCGGTGAGAGGACCCGGATTTTGCCTCAGATCTTGCCGACGAGGTCGAGCGAGGGGGCAAGGGTCGCCTCGCCTTCCTGCCACTTGGCCGGGCAGACCTCGCCAGGATGGGAGGCGACGTACTGCGCAGCCTTGATCTTCCGCAAAAGCTCGGTGGCGTCGCGGCCGATACCCTCGGCGGTGACTTCCACGGCCTGGATGATGCCGTTGGGGTCCACGATGAAGGTGCCGCGGTCGGCAAGGCCCTGGCCCGCGCGCATCACCTCGAAATTGTTGGTGATGGCGCCGTTGGCGTCACCAAGCATGGCGTACTGCACCTTGCCGATGGTCTCGGACGAATCGTGCCACGCCTTGTGGGTGAAATGGGTGTCGGTGGAAACGGAATAGATCTCCACGCCGAGCTTCTTGAACTCTTCGTAGTGGTCGGCGAGGTCACCCAGTTCGGTGGGGCACACGAAAGTGAAATCGGCCGGATAGAAGAAGAACACCGACCACTTACCGGCGAGATCGGCTTCGGACACCTCGATGAACTTGCCTTCCTTGAAAGCCGTGGTCTTGAAGGGCTTGACCGGAGTATTGACGAGGGACATGGCAATTCCTTGGGTGGCTGTTGCGGTGCGAGAGGCTGGAGCCTTCGCAACGCAACATAAGGCCGGGCTAGAGATAAATGAAATAGATAAGATTGTCGATATTGATAGATATTAGCTATCGCAAAAGCGCCCAAGCGCTTCATTTCGCGGCGAAAGCCCGTGAAACGGGCCGGCGGGAAAAGCGGGGGCGCGGCCGAAAGTGCGGTGCGACATTTGCGCGCGACTGCAGCCCCCGCCCCCGTCCTGGTGAGTCGTACCCCTGTCAATCCCTTCAACTAGAGTCGGGGTCGAGATGAACCGGTCCGGCTTGGTGCAGATATGACCGACAATCCGGTGTCCAAATCGGAAGAGCGCGCCCTCCTCCGCAAGCTCATATTCCAGAGCGTCAACGAACTTGCCGATCTCCCCCTACAACGGCGCACGTGGCTGAACCCACCCACCCCCAGTCCGCATTGGAGCTACGTGGAGTTCTGCTGTTCATATCCCGACCTCGATCAACTGACTTTCGATCGAGACCACAACATCATCTCGGCTGATGAGTTCGAGGCGCTGATCCCGCTTTGCGATGCCATCATCGCTCACGATCCTCCAGGCAGCCGCCCCTGTGATCATGTGGCGATCCTCAATGATCCTGCCTGGCATGAGGTCATCACCCTTGCGGAGCGGGTCCGGCAACGCCTCATCGTGCTCGTAAGCGCCCCCGAGGAGCGCCAGTGCCTTCTGGATCGGGCCTGAGCCCCGCCCCCCCTATCGCAGCCGCGCCAGCAGTTTCAGCAGCATGCCGCGCTCGGCCGAATCGAGCGGAGCCAGCGTCTCCTCGGTGATGGCGAAGGCGTTGGGCGTGGCGCGGGCGATGACCGCGCGCCCGGCCTGCGTGGGCTCAACCACCAGAAGCCGCGCGTCCTCCGGGTCCGGCCGGGTCTCCACGAAGCCGCGCCGCGCGAGGCGGTCCACCACGCCCTTGATGGTGGCGGCATCCATGGCGGTGTGGCGGCCCAGCAGGTTCTGCGAGCAGGGGCCGGTCTCGGCCAGCTTCGCCAGCGCCGCCCATTGGGTCATGGTGAGGTCGTCGCCGATCTTCGCCGCGAACAGCGTGGCATGGCGCTGCGCCACCTGGCGCAGCATGAAGCCCACCTGCTCGTCGAGGATATAGGGCGCTGGCGCCTTGGCGCGCCGCGCCGGGCGG
>NZ_JAIVFN010000048.1 GCF_030015065.1 Xanthobacter autotrophicus
GGGCGCGGCTGGGAAAGCTGGGTCACCGGGCGGCTCCGTTGGCGTCCGTGCCTGCGGCGTCTTCGCCATCCGTGCCTGTGGCGCCTGCGCCGTCCATGGCCCGGCGCAGGCTCAGGGGGCGCATGTCGGTCCAGGCCCGCTCAACATGGTCGAGGCAGGCCGCCTTGGTGCCGGTGAAACCGGCGTCGTGCCAGCCGGCGGGCACGGGCCGGTGCAGCGGCCAGATGGAGTGGATGTCTTCGTCGTTGCGGACCACGCGGAAGACCGCGTTCTCGTCATCGAATGCCATGGCAACCTTCGCGCCCGCGCTGGGCGGATCACGGCCGGCGCCCTGCCGATCAGGTGGGTGCGCCGAGCCTCACATAGGGGTCGAGTGGAAGACGAATTCGGCCTTGGGAAATTTAGGCTCCCCGGATCGCGCCGCCCCGCCGGCGGCGGGCGCATCGGCGGTGACCTGGCCGTTCTCCATGTGCACGACGCGGTCGCCGCAATCGAAGTAGCGGTCGTCGTGGGAGATCACGAGCACGCTCTTGCCGAGGGCCTTCAGCTCCGGCAGCAGCTCGCGGTAGAATACGGCCTTGAAGGCCGGGTCCTGGTCCGCCGCCCATTCGTCGAACACCAGGAACGGCCGGTCCTCCAGCACGGCGGCGACGAGGGCGAGGCGCTTGCGCTGGCCGGTGGAGAGGTCGCGGGTGGAGAAGCGCCCGTCCTCCACGCTCACCTTGTGGGTCAGGGCAAGCCGCGAGATCAGGCGGTTGGCGCGGGCGTCGATGTCCGGCGCGCCCGAGAGGCCGACGAGGCTCTCGAAGAGGTGGAAGTCCCCGAACACGGCCGAGAACAGGGCGCGCTGCACGCTCCGGCTCGTCTCATCCACGATTGCGCCATTGAGCCGCACCGTGCCGCTCTCCGGCGCGTAGAGGCCGGTGACGAGCTTGGCGAGGGTGGTCTTGCCGGAGCCGTTGCCCCCTACCAGGAACACGATCTCCCCCGGCGCGAAGGCAAGGTCCACGGGACCGAGACGGAACATCTCCGCCGTCCGCTCGTCCCAATAGGCGTGGGTGACGCCGCCGAGAACGAGGCTTTCAAACGGCACCGCGATGGCGCCCGGTTCGGCGCGGGCCGCAAGGGCGGCCTCGGTCCGTGCGAGGCGCTGGCCGGCGACGCGGGCGAGGGCGAGGCGGGGAAGGTCCTCCATCACGGCGGCGAGCGGCCCGATGAGGAAGAGCAGCACCACCGCATAGCCCGTCGCCACCGTTCCGCCGCCGCTGAACACGAACAGCACCAGGCCGATGAAGCCGAACACGATCAGGCTGCCCCAGGCGGAGCCGAGGGCCAGCAGGGTGATGCCGTGGGTGCGCGCCCGCCGTACGCTCTCGATGGCCGCGCCCAGATGGCGGGAACGGAAATCCTCGGCCTTGGCGCGGTTGAGTTTCAGCTCCTTGGTGCCGAGGACCAGGGCGGACAAATGGGCAAAGAGCGCATCCTGCCGCCCGCCCGCATGTTCGAGATGGTGGCGCGCCCGCCCGGCCACCAGCATGTAGCCGGCGACACCCAGCGCCATCATGCCCGCCGCGCCGAGGAAGAGGGGCGTGGAGAGCCAGGCGAGATAGAACAGGCATCCCGAGATGGCCACGGCATTGGTGAACAGCACCGGCAGCCGCACCACCACCGTGGCGATGGTGAAGACGTCGTCGGTGACAAGGGCCTGGATCCGGGCCGGCCCCACCTGCTCCACGGCCCGCAGGGGCGCCGCCTCCACGCGCTCGGCGATGCGCGCGCGCAGGCGGGCCAGCACCTCCTGCCCGAGCCGGCCGAACAGGATGCCCGACGCCGTCTGCAACGCCACCGTCAGCGCCGCCACCGCCGCAAAGGCGAGGCCGAGGCTGACGAGGTCGTCGCGGTCCGGGGCCAGCGCCAGATTGATGAGGATGATGAGGGCGACGGCGGCGAGGCCGCTGAGGAGGCTCGTGGCCGTGGCGGCGGAGAAGACAAGCGGGTTCTGCCCGAACACGAAGGACAGGAGCGAGAAGCCGTTCTCACCCTTGTGCGTGTGTCCGGCGGCGGTGCCGTCCGTGGCGCCGGGCGCAGGGTTCTGGCCCTCCATGGTGTCCTTGGCTCCCCCGATGGCGTCTTTCCGGAGCCCGGACGCGAGCGGGCCTGAAGCTACAGACGCTCGGGGCGGGCAGAAATTTAGGGGCAGGCATTCGGGTGCGTGCGGGCAGCGTGGCCTGGCCTGAGCCGTGACTGCGAGATGTTCCTAAATCGGCGCCCGGCGCGTTCGTCTTAACTCCCGAAGCCCGTTCGACCGACCGGAGGGACAGGACGCCATGGTCGCTGAGGAGATCGTCTGTGAACGCCGGGAGGGGGGCGGTGTCGTGGCCCGGAGCGGTGCCGCAACGCGCCTCTGCCTGCTGCCCGACACGGCGGCCGGGGGCGTCGTTCTGTCCGGGGTGGACGCCATGGACCCCGCAACAGCCTACAGCCTGTTGCTGCGCGCCCTGGAGACGGTGACCGCGACGCTGGCCACGCCGCAGCCGCTGCGGCTTCGGGGGTTCGGCGCGCACACCGGCGGACACGAAAGTGGACACGAAAGTGGGCATGGCGGCGGACTACTGGCGGCGCTGCGCGCGCGCCTTCTCGTCGAGGGGCTCGCGGCCGAGGCGGCTGAAGGGCTCGACGTATTCCCGGAGGCGCTCTGGCAGCAGGGCGGCCTGTGGCTGCCGCAGGCACGGCCCGTGTTCGCGCAGCGCTTCGCCCTCACGCAGGGGCGGCGCCACCCGGTGCGTCCGCCGAAGCCGGAGGGCATCGTCTACACGCGGTTCATCCCCTGGCTCGGCGCCCGCTTCGAGCTGCGCACGCTGGACCTCGCCACGGACCTCGATCGTTTCAACCGCTGGATGAACGATCCCCGCGTCGCCGAGATCTGGGACGAGGCCGGCGACCTCGACAGGCACCGCGCCTATCTCGAAGGGCTTGAGGCCGATCCCCACATGCTACCGCTCATGGGCGCGGTGGACGGCGCTTCCTTCGCCTATTTCGAGGTCTACTGGGCCAAGGAAAACCGCATCGCGCCGTTCTACGATGCCGGCGACCATGATCGCGGCTGGCATGTCCTGGTGGGGGAGGACGCCTTCCGGGGGCGGGCCTATGTGGCGACCTGGCTGCCTTCCCTCATGCACTACATCTTCCTCGACGATCCGCGGACCCAGCGCATCGTCGGCGAGCCGCGGGCCGACCATCACCAGCAGCTGCGAAACCTGGAGCGCTCGGGCTTCGCGCGGGTGAGCACATTCGATTTCCCGCACAAGCGCGCCGCCCTGGTGATGCTGCTGCGCGAGCGCTTCTTCGGTGATCGCCTGTGGGTGCCAGACGGCACGCTGCCGGCTCCGGAGCCGCGCCAAGCCATTGAGTTCGCACGAGAGGCACCGCAGCCGCGCGCCTCGGTCCTGGCAGAGGCGTGAAAGGTCCTTTCGCCCTGCCGTCATTTCAGGCGCGTGAACGCGCATCGGGAATTGCACCATGACCTATAGCGAGAACCGCCTTTCGTCCGCCGCCTTGCGCTCCGCCGGGCCGAAGCCCGATGGGGAGGAGAGGGGGCAGGACAAGATCCACGACCTCATCGGCGTCGGCTTCGGTCCCTCCAACCTCGCCATCGCCATTGCGCTGGAGGGCATGGGCGCGCCCGGCCTCTGCGCCCATTTTATCGAGAAGCAGCAGAGCTTTGTCTGGCATGGCGGCATGCTGCTGCCGGGCAGCGACATGCAGATCTCCTTCCTCAAGGACCTGGCGCTGCAGCGCGACCCGTCGAGCCCCTTCACCTTTCTCGCCTATCTGCACGAGAACGGCCGGCTGATGGACTTCATCAACCTGAAGACGTTCTTTCCAAGCCGCATCGAGTTCAACGACTATCTCCGCTGGGCCGCCGGGAAATTCAACGCCTGCGTCAGTTATGGCGAGGAGGTCGTGGCGCTGGAGCCCGAGGTTTCGGGCGGTTCGGTGGATGTGGTTCGGGTGATCTCCCGCGCCGCGGACGGGCGCGCGCGGGTGCGGCGGACCCGCAACCTCGCCCTTGCCACCGGCGGCACGCTGCGGGTGCCGGAGCTGTTCGCGCCGTTCCGGAACGTGCCGCGCATCTTCCATTCGGCCGCATACCTCTCGAACATCGACAGCTTCGACTTCGGCTGCCATCCGGCCCCGCGCATCGCCGTGGTGGGGGCGGCGCAGAGCGCGGCGGAGATCTTCCTCGACCTCACGGCGCGCTTTCCCCATGGCCGCGTCGATATGATCGTGCGCGGCCACGCCCTGCGCCCCTCCGATGACACGCCGTTCGTGAACGAGATCTTCAACCCGGAGTTCACCGACTTCATCTTCCGCCAGAGCGAGCCGCGCCGGCGGGCGCTGATCGCCGACTTCAAGAGCACGAATTACTCGGTGGTGGATGCCGACCTCATCGCCCGGATCTACGACGTGCTCTACCAGCAGAAGGTGACCGGCGATAAGCGCCACCAGGTGCGGCGGCTGACCGAGGTGACGTGGGTGGGGGAGGCCGACGGCGCCGTCGTGCTCGACCTCGCCGTCGGTCCCGACGGCGAGGAGGCCCGCGCGTTCTACGATGCCGTGGTGCTGGCCACCGGCTATGTCCGCGACGGCGGGCGGGCGCTGCTCGGCGGGCTGGAGCCTTATGTGGCCATCGGCGCGGTGGGCCGCGACTACCGGCTCGCCACCGCGCCCGAATTCCGGCCTGCGGTGTTCATCCAGGGCACCAATGAAGGCACCCACGGGCTCAGCGACACGCTGCTCTCGGTCCTTGCCACCCGCGGGCAGGAGATCGCCGAGGCGGTCGTGGCCGCCCACGCGGCGCCGGGCGCCGCCCTCGCCTCCCCCATGCTGCGCCAGCTGGGCCGGGTCTGACCATCCGGGGCGCGGTCCGGGCAAGCCGGCCAACTGGCCCGGCCAACTGGTCCGGCCGACCCCGCTGCCCGAGCCGGCTCCCTCGCCTGCGGGGCCGGCGCCGGTTGCCGGCTTGCGCTGTCGCCCGCGCGCCGCATCCGCCCGAACCCGGCCGTAATTGATGGCGATCGTCGGCGCGCATGCCGCCGATCGCCCCGCTGTCCCCCCGCCTCTCCCGGAACCCGGTCGTCGTCGCCTTGCGCGTCGTCTTCCGGCTGGTCTGCGGCCTCGTCATCGTGCTCGACGAGCTGGTGCGGCCGCTTTATCGCCCGCTGCTCCGGCGCCTCGCCGCGCTCCGGCTCATGCAGGCCTTCGAGGCGTGGGTGGGGCGCCGTTCCCCCTATACCGTCCTGGTCCTCATCGGCGTGCCCCTCGCCATTGTCGAGCCGGTGAAGTTCCTGGCGCTGATCGGTATCGCCAACGGGCATGTGAAGACGGGCACGCTGGCCTTCCTCCTGGCCTACTTCGTGAGCTTCGTCGTCATCGAGCGCACCTTCTCGGCCGGCCGGGCGCAGCTGATGACGCTGCGGCCGGTGGCCTGGATCATCATGACGCTCGGCGCCCTGCGCGCCTCCATCGTCGCCTGGCTGCGCCTTGCGGAGCTGAGGGCGCGGCTGCGCGTGCTGGCGCGCTGGGCCCGGATGCGCCTGCGCTAGAGCATTTTCGAGCGAAGTGGACACCGGTTCGCATGAAGAAAATGTGTTAAAACAGTAATCTAGAGCGATTACCGTGAGCCAGTGCGAACGGAAAACGCTCTAGAGCACGCGCCGATCTGCTTGCATCGCAAGCTGATCGGGCAACGCGTCCTCTTTCTTGAGTTTAGAGGGCGATCCGCCCCGGGGCGCTCGCGGCAGGAGGAGGGCTCAGCCTTCGCTGTCGACCGGCCCGTCGAGGGGCGGCGCCTGAAACAGGCCGAGGGCCTCGTCGAACGTGTTGGCGAACCGGAACAGGTGCGCCAGCCCGCTGACGTCGAACACCTGGAGAATGGTGTAGTGGACCGAGGAGAACACCACCAGCCCGTCCTTGCCGGTGGCGAGGCTGTGGTGGCGCCACAGCAGCCTCAGGCCGTTGCTGTTGATGTAGGTGACGCCGGCGAAGTCGATCAGCGTGTTGCTGCCGCCGGTCTCCAGCCACTGGTCGAGAACCGGGCCGAGCTGGGTGCAGCCCTGCATGTTCAGCTGGCCGGCCAGGTTCACCGTGAGGATGTTGCCGAGGATGGCGTGCTTGATGTCGAGCATCAGACCTCGTTCGTCTTGCCGGGGCGCAAGGTGCGGCGGGCCGCGGTCCATGGTGATACAATATCGCGCAAGCGCATCCTCGTTACATTCCCGTCACGCGCGGCGCCGGGTGGTTCCACGGATCCTGCCGGACCGCCCTCACGCCGGCTCGCGCCCGCCGCGGGAGCTGCTCTTTCCGTGCGTTAAGAGGGTGATTCACCGGGCAAATGGATTCTCTTTGCCCGGATCGCGCTCTAACGTGGACCGACGCGGAATCGGCAGGTTCAGGCCGGCCCCGGCAGTTGTTACCACAGACAGGGTTTCCCGGCTCCATGGCGCCTCTCAAGATCCTCTCGCTCGATGGCGGGACGCGACCCCTGGTCACCTGCTTCCTGCTCCAGCGGCTGCTCGCGGAGCAGCCGGCGCTGCTGGAGGACGTGGATGTCTTCGCCGGGACCTCGTCGGGGGCCATCACCTCGTCCATCATCGCCGTGTCCGGTACGGTGCGCGAGGGGGTCGAGCGGGCCATCGCGTTCTGGCAGCTGTGGCACCCGTTCGAGG
Source organism: Xanthobacter autotrophicus (assembly GCF_030015065.1). Lineage (GTDB taxonomy): Bacteria > Pseudomonadota > Alphaproteobacteria > Rhizobiales > Xanthobacteraceae > Xanthobacter > Xanthobacter autotrophicus_D. The sequence continues at coordinate 6,729 of NZ_JAIVFN010000048.1, forward strand.
GGGCGGGGCCGCTCAGCCCGCGCACCCTGGCCGCCGTGTCCGGCATGTCCGCCTTCCTGACCCACGAGACGCTCTACCGACACCTGCGGGACCTCCTGGGCGAGGTGCGGCTGCGGGATGTCCGGCGCCGGCTGCTCATGCCGGCGGTGGCCATCGACAACGCGGTGGGCCTGAAGGAATATCGCCACTGGTCCATCGAGATTCATCACAATCTGGTGCCGCAGGACCTGCCGGCCTCTCCGCTGCTGGCGGACCTGGCGCTGCATTCCAGCTCCATCCCGGTGCTGCACCCGGTGTTCCAGGGCCGCGTGGATGGCGGGCTCTATGCCAACAATCCCAGCATGTGCGCCCTGACCATGGCCATGGACTTCCTGATGGCGGACATCGCCAGCACCATGATCCTCTCGGTGGGGCAGGGGCAGGCCAGCAGCTACATGGCCCTGCCGGGCGGCGACATCGGATACGGCGGATGGCTCCTGAGCATGGAGCGGCCCCTCGCCCTCATCAAGCTGGTGATGGAGGCCAACCTCCAGGCCACCACCTACCAGGCCAGCCGGATCCTCGAAGACCGCTTCGTGCGCCTCGATCCCTTCCTCGCCACCGATCTGGAGCCCGAGGCCTCCGTCCCGCCCGAGCTGTTCAACCAGCGCCAGCAGGACAAGGCCTGCGCGGCGGATATCGGCCCCACACTGGCGCAGCTGGAGGATATCGGCTGGATCGCGCCGGCGCAGACGGCCGAGGCCGCAGCGCCCGACGCCCCGACCGGCTGAGCCGGATCACCCGGCCCGAAGCCGGATGCCTGCATTGATGACTGTTCGGACCGGTTCGCGGACCTATGGCTTGGCGCGCAGCTCGTTCGCCACGTCGGACAATTCCTGTTCCGGCAGCAGGCGGATCAGCAGGACGCCGAGGGCGGCCACCACGCCGGCCGTGGCGAAGATGGCGACCATGGCGGACTGATAGTTCGCGAGCAGGGCCAGCCGGTCCGCAGCGCTCAGCTGGGAGAGCTGGCCGATCCCGATATTGTCCATCGCCTGCGCGCCGCCATCCACCGGCAGCAGGGCGCCCGCCTGGCTGGCGAGGATGGCCCCCGCCCCGGCGATGCCGAAGGCGCCGCCGAGGGAGCGGAAGAAGCCCGCCGTGGCGGTGGCGGTCCCGATGTCCTCCGGGGGTACCGCGTTCTGGTAGGCCACCGTCAGGCCGGGCATCAGCAGGCCCAGCCCCGCGCCGAGGGGAAACAGCAGCGCGCCCATGAGGTAGGGACTGGGCAGGGCATAGGCGGCCGCCGCCAGCGCGAACAGCGCCAGGGTGGCGATGCCGACGCCGGTGACCGCGAACGCCTTGTAGCGGCCGGTCCTGGTGATGGCCCGGCCGCCATACAGCAGCGACAGCATCAGCCCGGCCGCCGAGGGCACCATGGCGATGCCCGAGGCGGTGGGCGAGAGGCCGCCGACAAGCTGGAGGTAGAGGGGCATGAAGGCGAGCGCGCCGAACACCGCGATGGTGACCAGGGTGGCGACGCAGGTGGCGACCAGCCACACCCTGTTGCGCACCATGCCGAGGGGGATGAGGGGCTCTTCCACCCGCGTTTCCACCGGGCCGAGCAGCAGCGCCAGCACCACCGCCGCGCCGGCGAGGGCGAGCACCGCGGGCGTGGTCCAGCCCTGGTGGGCGCCCTGGTTCAGCGCCATCAGGGCGCAGCCGGTGGCGGCCATGATGATGACGAAGCCGGCCGTGTCGATGCGGTGGCTGGTGGTGCGCGCGCCGGGCGGCAGGCCCATCCACAGCAGGGTCAGCGCCGCGGCGCCCAGCGGCAGGTTCACGTAGAAGATCCAGCGCCAGGACCAGAATTCGGCGATGACGCCGCCCAGCGGCGGCCCGGCGAGGCTGGCGATGGTGAACACCGCCCCGAACAGGCCCTGATAGCTGCCCCGCCGCCGGGGCGACACGAGATCCGACATGGTGATCTGGGTGAGCGTCATCAGCCCGCCGGCGCCCAGGCCCTGGATGGCGCGGCCGAGGATCAGCTGGTTCATGCTCTGGGCCACGCCGCAGAAGGCCGAGCCGGCGAGGAACAGCAGCACCGCGACGGAGAGCAGCGGCCGGCGGCCGTACATGTCGCTCAGCTTGCCGTAGAGCGGCGTCGCGGCGGTGCTGGTGAGGAGGAAGATGGTCAGCACCCAGGCGAGGTTTTCCAGGGCGCCGAAGTCGCTCGCGATCAGCGGCAGGGCGGGGCCGACGATATTGGCGTCGAGCGAGCTCAGCGCCAGCACCAGCAGCAGCCCGGCCAGCACCCGGCGGAACTTCCCCGGCGGCAGCGCGATGGAGGCGTCGTCGCCCTCGGCGGGGGCAGGGGTGGAGGCAGGCGCGCTCACGACGGCGATCCTGCGACGGTGGCGCAGGCCGTGCCGTCGGCGGTCGCCCGGGCCTCGTCCCTCCCGCCGGCGCGCGCGGCTTCGGCGCAGCCGAGGAGCAAATCCGCCACGTCGTCGGGCACGTCGATCATGGCGTCGTGCCCGCTCGCCAGCTCGTGGATGGTGAAGCGCGGGTCCCTGGCGAGCCGCGCCGCGATATCCCGGAAATCGGGGGCCGGGAAGCGCAGGGTGCAGGCATAGGCCAGCACCTCGATCTGCATCCAGGCCCCGGTCAAAACCGCCGGATCGCTATAGGTGCGCAGCGCCTGGGGCACGCAGCGCCGGTCGACCCAGGCCACGTCCTCGGGCGCGGCCAGCGCATAGAGGGCGGCCGGCGCCGGGGGCAGCACCGGACCGCGCGGCGTCTCCGCCACGCGGGAGAGAATGGCCTCGCGGCGCTCGGGGGTGTCGAGATCGAGCAGCGAGCGGCCGTCCTGCGGCAGCAGGGCATCGAGAAAGACGAGGGCGCCGATCTTTTCCGGCACACGGTCCGCCACCTGCGTCGCCACCGCGCCGCCATAGCTGTGGGCGCACAGGACGAGGTCGCGAAGCTCCTCGGCCTCGATCACCGCCAGCACGTCCTCCACATGGGTGGCGAGGCCCACCTCGGGCGAGAGCAGGTGGGCGCGGTCGCCGAGGCCGGTGAGGGAGGGCGCGAACACGCGGTGCCCCTGGCCGGCGAGGATCGCCACCACGCGCCGCCAGCACCATCCGCCGTGCCATGCGCCGTGCACGAGAAGAAAATCAGCCATTGTCAGGATCTCGCCGGCAGCGATGATGTCGGGGCACAGGGTCGTCGCTATAGTCACACCAGTTGGGCCGCTTTCTCAAGGTGCGTTCGGGGGCGCCCGCCGTGTCGCGCTGCGCCGGGCCGTGGGTGGAAGGGGGGCAGATGAAGCCGCATATCCTGTTGATGGGTGAGGCCGTGACGCTGACCCATGTGGTCCGCCCCACCTTGCTCGCCGATGCGCTCCATGCCGCCGGCTATGGGGTGACGCTGGCGTGCGATCCGCGCTTCGGCGCCCTCATCGGCCCGCGCCCCTACCGCACCATCGCGCTGAAATCCGCCATCGATCCCGCCGCCAGCACCGCGCTTTTGAAGCAGAACCAGCCGCTGTTCAGCGTCGAGACCTTCAATGCCTATGTGCGCGAGGACGTGCGCCTGATGCGGCTGGTGCAGCCGCAGCTGGTGGTGGGCGACATGCGCCAGTCCCTCGCCATCAGCGCGCAGCTCGCCAGGGTGCCCTATGTGAACATCATCAACGCCCATTGGAGCCCGTGGTCGGACGAGCCGTTCGTGCTGGTGGACCATCCGCTCTACAAGGTGCTGGGCCGGGAGACCGGCGACCGCCTGCTGGCGCTGATGACGCCGCTCGGTTCCATGATGATGGCGCTGCCCATCAACATCGCCGCCCTCAACAACGGGCTTGCCCCCATCGGGGCGGGGCTCCGGGAGACCTTCTGCGCCGGGGACTACGTAGTCTATCCCGACATTCCGGAGCTGAGCCCCACCCGCCCCCTGCCGCCGAATCACCGCCATATCGGCCCGCTCGACTTCAGCCCGCAGATCGCGCCGCCCATGTGGTGGGACGCGGTGCCGGAGGACAAGCCCATCATCTACGTCAATCTCGGCAGCTCCGGCGAGCCGGCTTTGCTGGAGGCCATCCTGGCCGGGCTTTCAGACCTGCCGGTCACGGTGATCGCGGCCACCGCCCGTCCTGGCGCCGTCCTTGAGGTGCCGGCCAACGCCTTCGTCGCCGACTATCTGCCGGGGGATGCGGCGGCCGCCCGCGCGGCGCTGGTGATCTGCAACGGCGGCGCCTCCAGCGGCTGCCAGGCGCTCATGGCGGGAACGCCCTTCCTCGGGATTCCCAGCAACACCGACCAATTGTCCTACGGCCGGATGGTGGCCAAGACCGGCGCGGCGGAAAACCTGCGGGAGGACGAGGTGACCCGAGACAGCGTGCGCACCACCGTGGCGGGCATGCTGGCGGCGCCGGGATACCGCGAGGCGGCCCGGCGCTTGCAGCAGGACCTGGCCCGTTATGATGCCAAGGCGAATTTTGTCGCCTTCGTCGGGGAGATCCTGGCGGCGTCCTCCGGAGCGGTTTCGAGCGAAGCGGGTACCGGTTCGCGTGAAGAAAATGCGTCGACACAAGATTCTGGAGCGGCTTCCGCGAGCTGAGGCGAACGGAGGCCGCGCTCTAAACTCAAGAAAGAGAACGCGTTGCCCGATCAGCTTGCGATGCAAGCTGATCGGCGCGTGCTCTAGAGTGCGATCCGATCAGATTGAATCAATCTGATCGGTGAATCGCCCTCTAAGTTCAAGAAAGAGAACGCGTTGCCCGATCAGCTTGCGATGCAAGCTGATCGGCGCGTGCTCTAGTGGTTCGACCGCGACAGATGGAACCCATCTGTCGCGCGCAGGTCGAACCACAACTCTTTGATCTGGTGGGTCAACTTTTCGAAACGGATGGGTACCATCCGTTTCGGTTGATCCACTAGGAGCGCTGGCTGACCAGCACCCCGGCCGCCACCACGGCGATGGCGAGCACCGCGAGCCCGGTGGGGGTGGTGACGATCTCCCCCTGCCGCCCCAGCAGCACCGCGCAGATCATGGCGCTGCCGGCCAGCACCGCGACGCCCAGCCGGTTGGCCGCCCGGGTGAGCTGGCGGATGTCGTCGCGGCGCTGCTCGGGGCCGTCGGTGCGGATGCGCAGCTTGCCGCGCTCCAGCATGGTCAGGAGATTGTCGAGCCGCATGGGCAGGCGGACGGTGGCCGAGACCAGGCGCTTCAGCCGGTCGGAATCCGGCTTGAGCTCGTCGGCCACCAGCCGCTGGGCCAGCGGCATGAAGCGCTCGGCGGGATCGAAGGCGGCGTCGATGCCCGCCACCGTCCCCGAGCAGATGCCCATGGCGCGGAAGACGAACAAAAGCTCCGCCTTCATCTTCATGGGCGAGTTGTAGAGCAGGGTCTGGTATTCCTCGGACAGCTCGGCGAACGGCGTCAGGTCGCGCTTGCGCACCTGTCCCACCAGAGCGTGGGGGAACTTGTTGATGAGGGCGGCGGTCATGCGCTCCAGCTCGTCCAGGTCGGTGTTGGGCAACAAGAGGTCGCCTTCCACGTAGGACTGCACGATGGTGTAGGCGTCGCGCGTCACCATGCCGGTGGCATAGGTGGTGAGGGACTGGCGCAGCCGCTCGGGGATCTGCACCGCCATGCCGAAATCAATGAACACCACCTGGAACGGCCGGTCGGTGATGTGCGGCACGTGCACCCGCCCCGACGCGAGGCTGGAGGGCGACCAGCCCGCCGCGCTCTCGCCATCCACCGCCAGCGGCCGCACGAACAGGTTGCCCGGATGCGGGTCGGCATGGACGAAGCCGTGCCGGAACACCTGGTCGAGGTAGCAGTCCATCAGCTTGCTGGCGACGCGGCGGCGGTCGATGCCGGCGGCCTCGTAGCCCAGCACGTCGTGGATGGGGAAATAGGAGACATCCTCCATGGTCAGGGTGCGCCGGCCGCTGCGGGACCAGTAGATGGCGGGGGTGTGGATGGCGGGATCGTGGGCGAACTCGCTGGCGAAGCGCTCGCAGTTGCGCGCTTCGGCGACGAGATCGAGCTCGCGATAGGTCACCGCCGTGAATTCGCTGGCCAGAAGGTCGAGGTCCACCCGGCGGCGGATGCTCTCCAGCCGCTTCAGCTGGCGGATGAACTGGCCGACGATCTCCAGGTCGCTGGCGACGATGGCGTCGATGCCCGGCCGCAGCACTTTCACCACCACCGGCTGGCCTTCCGGCAATACCGCCCGGTGCGCCTGCCCGAGCGAGGCCGCGCCGATGGGGACCGGCTCGAAGCTGCGGTAGAGGCCGGTGATGGGGAGGAGAAAGTCCGCCTCGATCTGCGCGATGATCTCGGCGGCGGGCACGGGGGGCACCGCGTCGCGCAGGTCGGCCATCACATGGGTGACCTCCTCGGGCAGCAGGTCGACGCGGGCGCTGACATACTGGCCGAGCTTGATGAGCACGCCGCCGAGGCGCTCGGCCTCGCGGCGATAGTGCCGGGCGAGGGCGGCCCAGCGCGGGGCGGGCGGGCTGCGGAACCGCTTCAGCGGCCCCCGCGTCATCACGATGTCCCAGAAGAAGATGTTGAGCGCGATGCGCAGGAACAGCCGCCGGACCGCGCGGGCCCGCTGCTGGTTGGTCAAAGGGCGCGGGGCCTCAGGGCGCATCAGCTGAAGTCCAGGGGCAGCATGCGCCGCTGGATCATCTCCTTGACGATGGCGATGTCGCCGTCCTGGCGCCGGTCGCGATCATTGAAGGGCACCAGGGCCCGGACCGCATCGCGCAACCGCAGGCTGCGCCCGTGGCAGCCCTCGCCCCGGCGCAGGTCCACCGCCTGCACCAGCGCCAGCAGGCAGATGGCGGCCACCGTCTCGGTCAGGTCCAGCACGCGCAGGCTGTCACGGGCAGCGATCGTGCTCATGCTGACCTTGTCCTGGTTGTGGTTCTCGGTGCTGCGGCTGAAGACGCTGGCCGGCATGGTTGCCTTCAGCGCCTCCGCGGTCAATGCGGACGCCGCGATCTGCATGGCCTTGAAGCCATGGTGCGCCCGGTGCCCGTCGCCGTCGGCGCCCACCAGGTTCTCCGGCAGCCCGTTGCTGGTTGAGGCGGAACAGAGGAGCGCGAGCTGGCGGTCCATGAGGTCGGCGATGTTGGCGGTGGCATTCTTCAGGCCATCGGCCACGAAGCAGGCATGGCCGCCGTAGAAATTGCCACCGAACAAGGGGTCGCCGGTCTGCGGGTCCACCAGGGGGTTGTCGGAGGCGCCGTTCAGCTCGGTCTCGATCCAGGGCCGCATCCAGTCCAGCGCGTCGATCAGCACGCCCACCACATGGGGGGCGCAGCGGATGGAATAGCGGTCCTGCAGCCGGCCCTCATGCGCGGTGCCGGGCCGGTACTCGACATCCTGGGCGATCCAGGAGGCGCACAGCATCTGGCCGGGATGGGGCTTGGCGGCGAAGATGCGCGGATCGAAATGGGCGGGGTTGCCGCGCGTCACGTCGCTGGCGAGCGCGGTGAGCGCCGCCGCCAGCCGGGCCAGCCAGCGGGCGCGCTCGAAGGCGAGGGCCGTCAGCGCCACCGAGACGCTGGTGCCGTTCATGATGGCGAGGCTTTCCTTCGGCGCCAGCGCGATGGGGGTGATGCCCGCCGCGCGCATGGCCTCGGCCGCCGGAACGATCTGCGGCCCGCTATAGACCTCGCGCTCGCCCATCACCACGGCGGCCACGTAGGACAGGGGGGTCAGGTCGCCGCTCGCCCCCACCGAGCCCTCGCTGGGGATGACGGGCAGGATGCGGTGCTCCAGCAGGCTGGCGAGGCGCTCCAGCACCTCGAAGCGGACGCCGGACCAGCCCGCGGACAAAGAGGCGATGCGCGCCAGCAGCACGGCCGCGGATTCCACCTGCGAGAACACCGCGCCGGTGCCGCAGCCGTGGAAACGCACGAGGTTCAGGGACAATTCGTCGGTCAGGTGCACCGGCACCTCGGTCACCACCGATTCGCCGAAGCCGGTGGTGACGCCGTAGATCCGCTCGCCAGAGGCGATGCGTGTGCGCAGCAGGTCGGACCCGGCCTCGATGCGCTGCCGGAACCCGGGCGAGGCATCCAGCGCGACGCGGCTCGTGCCCTGGGCCACCGCCCAGACATCGGCCGGCGACAGGCGCTGCGCGCCGACGAGGATCTCGGGGGTCCGGTGAACGTTCATGGAGCTTGAATCACTCGAGGCGGCACTGCCTGGACCGGGAGACTAGCGACATCCGGCGGTCAGTGCCAAGATGGCGCCGCGGCGGGATTGTTCGGGACGCGGGGAGGAAATCCCCGGCGCGCACGGGTTCCCGGAGCGAGGCGCCGAAGCTGCCGGGACGGTGCCGCGCCTGCGGGCTTCGTATCGTTTCATCATACCGTCACACTCCTCCATCTTGTTGCTGCCGGATGAATTTCGATCCCTCACCTTGGTTTCTCGGGAGCCGGACGACCGGCGTGCGCCGGCTTCGCCTGTTCTGCCTGCCCTTCGCGGGCGGCAATGCCAGCGCCTATGCGCCGTGGCAGGCGGCCATCAATCCCGCCATCGAGGTGGTGCCGGTCCAGCTGCCGGGCCATGGCGCGCGCATCCGCGAGGCACCGTTCGAGACCATGGATGACATGGCCGACGGGATGGCCGATGCCATGGCGCGTCGGCTCGATGCTCCCTATGCCGTGTTCGGCCACAGCATGGGCGCGCTGCTCGCCTTCGAGACCTTGCGGCGGCTGCGCGCGCGGGGGGCGCCCGCGCCGGTGGAGCTGTTCGTCTCGGCCCGCCGCGCGCCCCACCTGCCGCCGTCGCGCCCGCCCTTGCATGTGCTCAGCGATGCCGATCTGGTGGCCGAGCTGCGCGCCCTCAACGGCACGCCCGACGTGGTGCTGGGGGATCGCGAGCTCCTGGACCTGCTGCTGCCGGTGATCCGCGCCGATCTCAAGGCGGTCGAGACCTACCGCTTCCGCGCGGCCGCGCCGTTCGACTTTCCCATCCATGCCTTCGGCGGCACGCGTGATTCGATCCCGGAAGAGGATCTGCGGGCCTGGTCGCGACACTCGACGTCCGTTTTCAGCCTTGCGTTGTATCCGGGGGATCATTTTTATTTGAATGACCATCGTATTCCCTTGCTGCGGTCGCTGGAATCTTTGTGTGGCCTGACGCAAGGTGAAATGCTGCCGTGATCGACCGGAAGGGCCGGCGGGACGCCACGGGTCCGGCCGCCGCCGCGGCGGAGCGACCGGACGGCCGGGGAAGGGGGCGCGCGCCGCGCCCGTGCCTTGCGCCCGTGCTCTCGCGGCCACGCCTGCGGCCTTTGCCCCCGCGTGCCGCTTGACGCCGGCGTGGCCGGTTTGTAGCGTTGCCGCAAAATAATAACGGGTTGACGAAAAACATCTTTTCCCCGGGCGGAACGTCGAGATCAGGGGGCGATTACTTGAACGTCGCCAGTATTTTTTCCGACATGCCCGGCGACAGGCCGTGCCTGCTGTTTGAAAGCGCGGTGTCTTCCTATGCGGAGGTCCGGGCTGCCGCTGCCGGCGTGCGCGCCCGGCTTGAGGCCGAGGGCGTCGGGCGCGGGGATTTCGTCGCGCTCATCCTGCCCAACGGGCCGGACTTCGTTACCGGCTATCTGGGCGTGCTGAGCCTGGGCGCGGTGGCGGTCTGTATCAATCCCATGCTTGCCGCAGCGGAAATCGCCTTCATCCTCGCCGACAGCGGGTGCCGCCTCGCCTTGGCGGAGGGGGAGGTCGCCGGGTGGCTGTCCCTGAGCGGCCTGCGCGTGGTCGATGCCGGGGCGCCGGGCGGCGGCGGGCCGTGGTCGGTGGAGGATGTGCCCGACGCGCATCCCGCCGCCATCGTCTATTCCTCCGGCACCTCGGGCCGCCCCAAGGGGGTGATGCTGTCGCACGGCAATGTGGCGTTCACCGCCCGCTCCAAGGTGCGCTACATGGGCGTCACCGGCGCGGATCGGCTGCTGCTGTTCCTGCCGCTGCATCATTGCTTCGGCCAGAACGCCATCCTTCTGCCCGGCCTCTTCGCCGGGGCCTGCGTGGTGCTCCAGCGGCGGTTCGACCGCGCTGCCGTGCTGCGATCGCTACGCGCGGATGGCGTGACCATGGTGTTCGGCGTCCCCACCACCTTCCTCGCGCTGGAAGGCCGCATCGCGCCGGCCGACTGTCCCGCCGTGCGCTACTGGTTTTCCGCCGCCGCGCCGTTGCCGCTGGAGGTGGAGGAGCGCTGGCAGAGGCACATGGGCCTGCCCATCCACCAGGGTTACGGCCAGACCGAGTGCTCGCCCTTCGCCACCTACAACCACGCCCATAGCCTGCGGCGCGGCAAGGTGGGCACCGCCATCGACGGCGTGGAGCTGCGCATTGTCGATCCCGTCGACGGCCGCGAGCTACCGCCGGGGGAGGCGGGGGAGGTGGTGCTGCGCGGCCCCAACGTGATGCTGGGCTATCTGAACCGGCCGGACGACACGGCCAGGGCCATCCGCCAGGGGTGGCTGCATACCGGCGACATCGGCCGCCTGGATGCCGAGGGCTATCTCTCGGTGGAAGACCGGCTGACGGACCTCATCATCGTCGGCGGCCGCAATGTCTATCCCGCCGAGGTGGAGAACGCGCTTTACGCCCACCCCGCCGTGGCCGAGGCGGCGGTGTACGGCGTCGCCGACCCGTTCCTCGGCGAGGAGGTCTGGGCCAATGTGGTCCTGAAGCCGGGGGCCGGCGTCGGCGCGCAGGAGCTGGAGGCGCTCTGCCGGAGCAGCCTTGCCGCCTACAAGGTGCCTACCGCCTTCGCTTTCGTGGATGCCCTGCCGCGCAACCCCACGGGCAAGATCCTGAAGCGCGAGTTGCGCGCCGCCGCCGCGCGGCCGTCGGCTCAAGACCCGGCGGGCCGGGAGCCGGGCGCCGCTCCCGGCGTCGGCCTCGAGACCTGGGTGCGCGACTGGCTCGGCCGCCATCTGAACCTGTCGCCCGACGCCATCGAGCGTGACCGCGCCTTCGCCGAATACGGGCTGGATTCGGTACTGGGCGTCGCACTGGCCCGGGATCTGGCCGCGCCGCTCGGGCGTCCGGTGGACCTGACCGTGGTGTGGGAGGCGTCCACCCTCGCCGGGCTGCTGGCGCGCCTGCGCGAAACCGGCGCCGCCTCCGCCGGGGCCTGCGCCGTCCCTGCGGCGACATAGACAGGCCATGGCGCAGCCCCTGACATTGCGCGACGGCCCCCCGGCGGCGCCCGCTTCCGCCCAGGGGGAACCCATCGCAATTGTCGCCGCCGGCTGCCGCTTTCCCGGCGGCGCGAACGATCCCGCCGCCTATTGGCGCCTGTTGCGCGAGGGGCGCGATGCCGTGCGCCCGGTGCCGGCCGGCCGCTGGGGCGCGGACGATCCCGGCGCCGCCTCGGCCTATGCGCGGGACATGGCCAGCCTCGACGACATCGAGGGGTTCGACGCCGCCTTCTTCGGCATCTCCCCGCGCGAGGCGGCGTCCATGGATCCGCAGCATCGCCTGCTGCTGGAGGTGGCGTGGGAGGCGGTGGAGCGCGCCGCCTGGTCGCCGCAGGCGCTGGCCGGATCGAACACCGGCGTGTTCGTGGGCATCTATTCCGACGATTACACCCAGGAGCGGCTCTATCGCCGCCCGGCGGACCAGATCGACGGCCATGCCGGCCTTGCCATGATGCGCAGCCTCGCCGCCGGCCGCATCGCCTATGCGCTGGACCTGCACGGCCCCGCCATGGCGCTGGACGCGGCCTGCGCCTCGTCCCTGCTGGCGATTCATCTCGCCTGCCGCAGCCTGCGCGCGGGGGAGTGCGACCGGGCGCTGGCGGGCGGCGTCAACCTCATCCTGTCGCCCCAGATCACGCTGGGCCTGTGCCGGATGCAGGCGCTCTCGCCCACCGGGCGCTGCCGCACCTTCAGCGCCGATGCCGACGGCTTCGTGCGGGGCGAGGGCTGCGGGGTGGTGGCCCTGCGCCGGCTCGCCGACGCGGTGCGCGACGGGGATCCCGTGATGGCGATCATCCGGGGCTCGGCGGTGAACCATGACGGGCGCAGCAACGGCATTTCCGCGCCCAACGGTGCCGCGCAGCAGGCGGTGATCCGCGCCGCGCTGGCCGATGCCGGCATCCCCGCCCGTTCCGTCGGTTATGTGGAGGCCCACGGCACCGGGACCATGCTGGGCGATCCCATCGAGCTGAGGGCCCTGGGCGCGGTCTATGGCGCGGATCGCGCCGCGCCTTTGCTGGTGGGATCGGCCAAGACCAATTTCGGCCATCTGGAAGCGGCCGCCGGGGTGGCGGGCTTCCTCAAGGTGGTGCTGGCGCTGCGCCACGGGGAGGTGCCGCCCAACCTGCATTTCACCGCCCCCAACCCTTATGTGCCGTGGGACGGGCTTGGCCTCGCCGTGCCCACCGCGCCCTCGCCTTTCCCCGCCGAGGGGCCCATGCGCGGCGCGGTGAGCGCCTTCGGCATGAGCGGCACCAATGCCCATGTCATCCTGGAAGCGGCCCCCCGCCTTGCCGACACACCCGCGCCGCGCCGGTCCGGCTATGTCGCCGCCCTCTCCGCCAGGACCGAGACGGCGCTGCGGGCGCTGGCGGCCCGGCAGGCGCAGGCCCTCGCGGCAATGCCGCAGGCCGATCCCGGCGCGGTGGCCCTGACTCTCAATGCCGGCCGGGGGCTTTTTCCGGTGCGGGCCGCCGTGCCGTTCACCGATGCGGGCGATCTGGCGGGCAGGCTGGCGCATCTGTCGGAGATCGCCACCGCGCCGCCGCGCCGGCCGGAGGTGCTGTTCGCCTGTCCCGACGCGGAAGACCTGCCCGCCGATGGCGGGCGCGCGCTCATGGCGAGCGATCCGGCCTTCGCCGCCGCGGTCGCCGCCTGCGCCGAGGCGGGGCCCCCGCCGGTGCAGGAGGGCCCGGCCGCCGCCTTTGTGCTGGCCTATGCGCTGGCAGCCCTGTGGCGCAGCTGGGGCGTGGTCCCCGATCGCATCTGCGGTCAGGGGGCCGGCGAGGTGGTCGCCGCCTGCCTTGCCGGCATGCTCTCGCTGGCGGATGCCGGCGCCCTGCTGCGCGCCCGGCGGGCTGCGCTGGGGCGTGCCCATGTGGAGGCCGGGCGGCTCGATTTCATCGCCGCCGTGCGCGGCCTCGCCCTGAGGCCGCCGGTCGTGCCGCTGGTGTCGGGCCTGCTCGGCCGCGAGGTCGCCGCAGAGGTCACCAGCCCCGCTTACTGGTGGGCGCAGCTGACCGGCGCGCCCGCCCCGGCGGTGGAGGTGCCGGGCGCGGTCGTGATCCCCATCACGCCCTCCGGCGCCGTGTGGGAGGACATCGCCCCGCGGCTTGCCGCCGCGCACAAAGCGGGGCTCGATCTGGACTGGGCGGCGGTGGACGCGCCGCGCCGCCGGCTTTCGCTGCCCGCCTACCCGTTCGAGCACGGCGCCTATTTCATCCCGCGCCCGGATGCCGCCCCGGTGCACGCGCCGCGCGGCCTGGCCGGCAGCCGCCTGGACCTCGCGGGACGCGACGAGGTGCGCTTCACCCTCACCCTCGGCGGCGAACGGCACCTGTTTCTACTCGACCACCGGTTCGGCGGCCGGGCGACCTTCCCCATGGCCGCCTTCGCCGAGGTCGCGCTCCAGAATGGCCGGGCGGTCCTGGCGTCCGTCGCCGCCGGGGTCGAGGATCTGGCCATCGTCCGCCCGCTGGTGCTGCCCGACCGGGGCGGGGTGGAGGTGCAGACCGTCGTCGGCGCCGACGGGGCGTGGCAGCTGTTCGCCCGTGATCCCGGCAGCGGCTGGACGCTGCACGCGACCGCCCGGCTTGTCTGCGTGCCGGCGCCGGAGGTGGCATGGGATGCCGGCCTGGCCGCCCCCGCCGTCCGCACGCCGGGGGCGGCCATCTATGGCGGGCTGACGCCCTTGGGCTTCGACTACCGCCCGGCGTTTCGCGGCCTGAAGGAGCTTGCGATGGTCGCGCAGGGCGTCATCGCCCATGCGGCGCTGCCGCGGGAGGCGGGGAGCGCCGCCGATTATCTCCTCCATCCCGCGCTGCTGGATGCGTGCCTCGTCGCCTCGAGCGCGATCCTGCCGCCGCTCGGGCCGGGCGAGACCTGGATGCCGCGGGGCATCGGGCGGGTGACGGTGTTCGCGCCGGCCGGCGGCGCGGCCACCTCGGCGCTGCGGCTCAGGGGGGATCCCTCGGCGCGGTCTTGCCATGTGGACCTGGTCCTGCGCGACGGCGCGGGGCAGGTTGTGGCGCAGCTGGACGGCGTGGCCTTCGTCCGCATCGCCCATGGCGCCGAAACGGTGGAGGATGACGGGGGCGCCACCCAGCCGGAGCTGCTGCGCCTGGGCTGGCAGCGGGTGGACCTTACCGCCACGCCCGCGCCCGGCCGGTCCGCGGGCCGCTTCGCGCTTCTGGGCGACGACCCGGCTCTGGTGCGGCAGCTGGCGGATGCGCTGGCGGCGCGCGGAGCGGAGGTGGCGGATCGCCCGCCCCCGCTTGACGCCGGCGTGGATGCCCTCGCAGGCTGGATTTCCGATGCCCGCATGCCGGACGGCAACTGCCGCTTGGTCTATCTGGCGACCCTGCCGGCCGATCCCGGCGCGGCGGATGTGCCTGCCTCCCATCTCCGCCTGCTGCGGCTGATCCAGGCCGCGGGCCGCTCGCCCCATCGCGCCGGGCTGCGGCTGGACGTGGTGACGCGGGGCACCCAGCGCGTCGGCGGGGAGCCCGTCACCGGCGTGGCGGAGGCCGGATTGTGGGGCCTGTCGCGGGTGGCGGCATCGGAATATCCCGATCTCGGCCAGACCCGCATGGATCTCGACCCCGAGGCGGAAGGGGGCGCGGACCTGCCCGCTCTCGCCGCCTGCCTCATGGCGGCGCCGGCGGGGGAGGACCTGGCCTTGCGCCGGGGCGTGTGCCTCGCGGCACGGCTCGTGGCCGACCGCCCGGCCGAGCCGGAGCATCCCATCGACATGCCACGGTTCGACGGCCGGCCGCCCGGCCCCGGCGAAGTGATCATCGACGTGGTGGCGAGCGGCCTCAATTTCCGCGACGTGCTGCACTCCATGGGCCTGTTGCCCGACAGCGCCGACAGGATGCCCTACGGGCTCGAATGCTCCGGCGTCATCGCCGCCGTGGGGCCGGGCGTCGAGGGCCTCGCGGTGAACATGCCGGTGATGGCCGGCCTCACCGTGGGCAGCCTCGCCGGGCGGGTGCGGGTGCCGGCGGCGTTCGTGGTGCCGAAGCCGGAGCGCCTGTCGTTCCGCGATGCCGCCACCCTGCCGCTGGCCTTCCTCACCGCCCATTACGCCCTCGACCGCCTGGCCGGCCTGAAGCGCGGCGAGCGGGTGCTGATCCATGCGGCGGCGGGCGGCGTCGGGCAGGCGGCGATCCAGGTGGCGCAACGGGCCGGGGCGGAAATCTTCGCCACCGCCAGCCCGGCCAAATGGGGCCATCTGCGCCGCCATGGCGTGACCCACCTGTTCAACTCGCGCACCGCCGATTTCGCCGCGGAGATCCGCCGCCGCACCGGCGGGCGGGGCGTGGACGTGGTGCTGAACAGCCTCTCGGGCGAGGCCATCGCCGAGAGTTTCGCGGCGCTGGCCGATGGCGGCCGCTTCGTCGAGATCGGCAAGATGGGCATCTGGAGCGCGGCCGATGTGGCGGCGCTCGGCCGCGACATCGCCTACCACCCCTTCGACCTGTGGGACATCAAGCAGGATGAAGGCCTTATCGCGCAGATGATGGCCGAGATGGTCGCCCGTCTCGCCGATGGCTCCCTCGTGCCGCTGCGCTCCGAACTCTTTGGCATTGATGATGCGGGTGCCGCCTTCCAGCACATGGCCCGGGCGCGGCACATGGGCAAGATCGTGCTGTGGCAGGCGGCGGCCCCGGCCGGCGACACCGTGCGCGGCGACGCGACCTTCCTCGTCACCGGCGGCCTCGGCGCGCTGGGCCTTCATGCGGCCTCCTGGCTGGTGCGCCACGGCGCGCGCAGCATCGCTCTGGTGGGCCGCAGCGCGCCGGGGGAGGCCGCACGGGAGGCCGTGGCGGCGTTGCACCGGGCCGGCGCGCGGGTGGAGATCTTCCAGGCGGACGTGAGCGAGCCGGCGGCGGTGGTGGATCTGCTCGCCGCCGTGCGGGAAAAAATGCTTCCGCTGCGTGGGCTTATCCATGCCGCCGGCGTGCTGGATGACGCGCTGCTGGTGAATCAGGACCCGGCGCATTTCGCTCGCGTGCTCGCCCCAAAGCTGCGCGCGGCGTGGCTGCTGCACCGGGCGACCCTCGACGAGCCCTTGGAAATGTTCATTCTCTATGCCTCGGCGTCCGGCCTTCTCGGGCTGCCGGGACAGGCCAATTACGCCGCCGCCAATGCCGCCCTTGATGCCCTCGCCGAGCATCGCGCCGGCCTCGGCCTGCCCGCGCAGGCCATCGACTGGGGGCCGTGGGAGGGGGCGGGAATGGCGCAAACGCTGGATTCTGGCGTCATGGGCCGGATCTCGCCCGCGGCCGCGGCGGCGGTGCTGGGGCAGCTTGTGGCGCGCCGCCCCGGGCATGTGGCGGTGCTGCCCACCGGCTGGCAGGCCGGATTGAGGAAAGGCCTTGGCCCTACAGGACTTTTGGCTGGGTTTGCCGCTGCCACGCTGCCACAGGATGGGGGGCCGGTCGCTCCGCCGTTCCGCGTCCGGCTGGAGGCAGCAGGTGGCGCGGAGAGGGCGCGCCTGCTGCGTGCCCATGTCCGCCAACTTGTTGCCACGGCGCTGGAATTTCCCGCACCCGAGGCGGTGGACCCGGCGCGGCCGCTGGAGGACATGGGCTTTGATTCCCTCATGAACATGGAGCTCAAGGCGGCGCTGGAGAAGGACCTGGGTGTCTTGCTCAAGGCCACCCTCGCCTACGATTATCCGAGCATCGACGCCCTGGTGCGCCACCTGGCTGAGGAGGTATTGGGATGGCGGCAGGAGGACCCCGCCGCTGCCCTTACCGAGCCGCAGGACGATGCCGAAAGCGCGCTCCTCGCTGAGCTCAACGCGTTGAAATATTGAGGCCTCATCCATGCCCGACCGCACCGCCGGCAGCTCCGCGACCACCACCGAACGGGCGTTGCGCGCGATCCGCGACCTGCGCGTCAAGGTGGAGGTGCTGGAGCGCCGGCAGGGCGAGCCGGTGGCCATCGTGGGCATGGGCTGCCGCTTCCCCGGCGCCGCCGACCTCGCCGACTTCTGGGACCTTCTGGTTCGGGCCACAGACCCCCTCGGCCCGGTGCCGCAGGACCGTTGGAACATCGACAGCCTCTACAATCCCGACCCGCAGGCGCGCGGCAAGACGGTGAGCCGCGAAGGCGGCTACCTGCCGAACCTCGACAGGTTCGACGCCGACTTCTTCGGCATCACCCCGCGCGAGGCGCCGTTCATTGATCCGCGCCAGCGGCTGGTGCTGGAAACCGCCTGGGAGGCGCTGGAGGACGCCGGCATTCCGGCCGACCGCCTCGCCGGCTCGCCCACCTCCGTTGTGGTCGGCACGCTGACCAACGACTACAACCAGCTGATCACGGCGGACGACCGCTGGGTGTCCGCGGCCACCGGCACCGGCACGTCGAATTCCATCATCGCCAACCGCCTGTCCTACGTGCTGGACCTGAACGGCCCCAGCCTGACCGTGGACACCGCCTGCTCGGGCTCGCTGCTGGCGCTGCACCTCGCCTGCCAGACCCTGCGCAATGGCGAGGCGACGCTGGCCCTGTGCGGCGGGGTGGCGGTGAATCTGGTGCCGGCGCCGGACATCTGCTTCTCGCGCATGGGGGCGCTGTCCCCGCGCGGGCGCTGCCACACCTTCGACGCCGCCTCCGACGGCATGGCGCGCTCCGAGGGCGCCGGCATGGTGGTGCTGAAGCTTTTGTCGCAGGCCGAGGCGGACGGCGACCGCATCTATGCCCTGATCCGCGCCAGCGCGGTCAACCATGACGGGCGCAGCAACGGCATCGCCGCCCCCAACGGGCCGGCGCAGGAAAAGCTGTTGCGCGAGGCCTATGGCAAGGCCGGCATCGCCCCCGGCCGGGTGCAATATGTGGAGGCCCACGGCACCGGCACCATCGTCGGCGACCGCATCGAGCTTCAGGCCCTCGCGAAGGTGCTGGGCACCGATCGCGCGCCGGGGCACGGCTGCGTGGTGGGCTCGGTGAAGAGCAATATCGGCCACACCGAATCCGCCGCCGGCATTGCCGGCATCATCAAGACGGCCCTGGCCCTCAAGCATCGCCTGCTGCCGGGAAACCTGCATTTCGAGACCCCCCATCCGGCCTTGTCGGAGGCGCCCTTCGCGCTGGAGGTGCGCACCGCCGCCGGGCCGTTTCCCGCGCCGGACGAGCCCATCGTCGCCGGGGTCAGCGCCTTCTCGTTCGGCGGCGCCAACGTGCATGTGGTGCTGGAGGAGGCGCCGGCCGCCATCGCCCCGCCTGCCGTCTCCGGGCCTGCCGCAGGCGCGACGGCTTATGTGCTGCCCCTGTCGGCGAAATCGCCGGATGCGCTCGCGGCTTTGGCCCGGGCCTATGTCACCTTCCTGCGCGCGCCCGATGCACCGGGGCTCGCCGACATCTGCGCCACCGCCGCCCTGCGCAGGACCCACCACGCCTTTCGCCTCGCGGTGGCCGGCACCGGCCGGGAGGAGATGGCCGCCCGGCTGGAGGCCCATCTGGCCGGCGCGGATGAGCGGCACGCGGTGGCGGGCACCGCCCCGGACGGCGAGGCGGGGATGCCGCTGGCCTTCGTCTTCTCCGGCCAGGGTTCCCACTGGCTGGGCATGGGCCGCGACCTCCATGCCACCGCGCCCGCCTTCCGCGCGGTGATCGACCGGCTGGATGCGCTGGTGCGCGCCGAGGCCGGCTGGTCCCTCATTGATGAGCTGAACGCGGCGCCCGAGGCCTCGCGCCTCGACGACATCGACGTGGTGCAGCCCGTCCTCTTCGCCATGCAGGCCGGCCTTGTGGCCCTGTGGCGGGAGCTTGGCGTGGTGCCGGATGTGGTGATCGGCCAGAGCATGGGCGAGATCCCGGCCGCCTTTGCCGCCGGCATTCTTTCGCTGGAGGATGCGGGGCGGGTCATCCTCGCCCGCAGCCGGCTGCTGCGTACCAAGCGCGGGGTGGGCGCCACCGCCGTGGTCGGCCTGCCGGCGGCGGAGGTGGAAGCCGCGCTGGCGCCCGTGGCCGATAGGCTCGCCGTGGCCGGCGTCACCAGCTTCGCTTCCACCCTCATTGCCGGAGACGGCGAGGCGCTCAAAGCCTATCTGGCGGAGATGGAGGCGGCGGGTATCTTCGCCCGGCTGCTGGAGAATGTGGACGTGCCGGCCCACAGCCCGGCCATGGACAGCCTGCGCCCGGCGCTGGAGGCGGCCCTTGCCGCGCTCGCGCCCCGGCCGGCGCAGCTGCGCTTCCTTTCCACCGTGACCCTTGCGGACGAGCCCGGCCCGAACCTCGACGCCGCCTATTGGAGCCGCAACCTGCGCGACCCGTTCCGGGTGGCCGATGCGGTGGCCAGGCTCGCGCGCGAGCGGCCGCACCTCTTCCTTGAGATCAGCCCCCACCCGGTCCTCGCGGGGGCGGTGCGCCAGATCCTCCAGCATGTGGGCGCGGACGGTGTCGCGCTGGGGACGCTGACGCGGGAGGGGGATGGCGCCCTCGATCTCGCCACCGCCATCGGCGGCCTGTGGGCGAACGGTTTTGCGGTGGACTGGCGGCGCGTGCTGCCCGCGGGGCGCTGCGTTTCGCTGCCGGCCTATCCGTGGCAGCGCGTGCATTTCTGGGTGGACCAGATCGCCGCCACCACCGGCGGTTCGGCCGGCGCGCGGAAGGTGGGCACCCATCCGCTGCTCGGCGCTCCTTTCGCGGCGGCGCAGGGCGGGGCGCTGTTCTGGGATGGGGAGATCGACATTTCGAGCCTGCCGTGGCTCAGCGACCATGCCCTCTCCGGCATGCCGGTCCTGCCCGGCGCGGCCTATCTGGAGATGGCGCTGGCGGCGGCGCGCGAGGCGATGCCGGGGCAAGGGACTCACGGGCAGGGCGTCGTGCTGGAGGATGCGCGGTTCGAGAAGATGCTGCTTCTGCCCGCGGGCGAGGCGCGCCGCGTGCAGGTGACGCTGGCGCGCACCAGCGGGGACGGGGCGCAGGTGGCGGTGCTGAGCCGCCCGGTCCAGGACGAGGGCGACCGGGACGACGGCTGGACGCTGCATGCCCGCATCGGCGTGCGCCAGGCGGCCCCGCAGGCGCCGGCCGCGCCTGCGCCGGTGATGGATGAGGGCGCCATGCCCATCGACCTCGCCGGCTTCTACGACCGGTTCGCCGCCGGTGGCCTCGATTACGGGCCGGCCTTCCGGGGGGTGCGGGCGCTGCGCGCCGGCGCCAGCGAGGCGTGGGCGGAAGTGGCGCTGCCGCAGGGCCTGCCCGGCACCGGTTTCGGCCTTCATCCCGCCCTGCTGGACGGGGCGTTCCAGGTGGTGGCCGCCATCGGGACGGATGCGAGCGGGGCGCGGCCGGTCTACCTGCCGCAGGGCGTGGCCACGCTGGCGCAGCTTGCGGCCGTGCCGGCGCGGGTGTTCGTCCATGCGCGGCTTGCCACCGATGCGGTGCCCGGCGCGCCGCGCCTTGCCGCCGACCTCACCCTGAGCGACGCCGACGGCACGGTGGTGGCGCGCGTCACCGGCCTTTCCCTGCGCCGGGTGGACGAGATGCGGCCCAAAGCCAGCGCGTCCCTGCGCGACAGCCTGTATCGCCTGGAGTGGCACGAGCGCCCGCGCGCGCCGAGCCCTGCGCCGGGCGCTGCCGCCGGTCTGTGGCTGCTGGCCGGGGCGCCGGGAGCGGTTGCGGACCGCCTCGGCGCGGCCCTGCGCCAGCGCGGCGGCGAGGTGCGCCTGCTTGCGCCCGGTGCGGACCTTGCGGCGGAGATCGCAGCCGCCGTCGCCCTGCGCGGCGTGGTGCTGCTGGAGGGCGGGGCGGCCGGCACGGATGTGCCCGCCGCTGTGCTGGAGGCGGTGGCGGCGCGCGCCCTTCCCGCCGTGAAGGCGCTGGCGCAAGGGGCGGCGCGGGCGAGGCTGTTCATCGTCACGCGCGGGGCGGTCGCCTGCCATGGGGCGGACCCGGCCCCCGATCTGGTGGCGGCGCCGCTCTGGGGCTTCGGCCGGGTGGTGGGCATGGAGCATGCGGAGATCTGGGGTGCCCAGATCGACCTCGATCCCGCCGACCCCGCCGGGTTCTGCGCGGCGGCGGCAGACGAGATGCTGGACCCCGGCGACGACCGGGAGATCGCCTTGCGCGCCGGCCGGCGACTGGTGGGCCGCCTCGCCCGCCTGCCGAGGCCGGAGGCGCCGGCCGGGCCGGTCCTGCTGCGGCCGGACGCGAGCTATCTCGTCACCGGCGGCCTCACCGGCCTCGGGCTGGAGACGGCGCGCTTCCTGGTGGCGCGCGGCGCCCGGCACCTCATCCTCATCGCCCGCACGCCTTTGCCGCCGCGCGCGGAGTGGGCGCGGCTCGGCACCGACAGCGAGGCCGGCCAGCGCGTCGCCGCCGTGCGGGCGCTGGAGGCGCTGGGCGCCTCGGTGCGGGTGGAGGCCTTCGACGTGGCCGACGAGACGCGCCTTGCCGCTTTCCTCGCCGCCCATCGCGACGAGGCGCGCCCGCCCATCCGCGGCGTGGTGCATGCGGCGGGGGTGATCCGGGATGCCCTGCTGCTGCGCATGAGCGCGGACGACATCGCCGCCGTGATGCGGCCCAAGGTGGCCGGCGCCCTCGCGCTCCACCGGCAGACGGGTGACCTGCCGCTCGATCATTTCGTGCTGTTCTCCTCCGCCTCCTCGGTGCTGGGGCAGATGGGGCAGGCCGGCTACGGCGCGGCCAACGCCTTCGAGGATGCGCTGGCCTTTCACCGGCGCGCGGCGGGCCTGCCGGCCACCGCCATCAATTGGGGGCCGTGGGCGGAGATCGGCCTGTTCGCGCGCCTCGGCCTTGCGGAGCGGGCCGGGCTCTCGGGCGTCGAACCCATCGCGCCGGATGAGGGCATGGCGGCCCTCGACCACCTCATGGGCCGCGGCGAGACCCAGGCGCTGGTGTTGAATGCCGACTGGGCGCAGGTGCCCGCATCGGTGCGGCTGGAGCTGCTTCAGGCGACTGCGCCCGACACCCCCTCCACGAGCGCCGGGATCGCCGACCTGTTGCTGATGGCGCCGGCCGAGCGCAAGGCGGAACTGCAGGCGCGCCTCGGCGCCATCGTCGCCGCCGTGCTGCGCTTCGATGCGGCAAAGCTCGACCACCGGCGGGCGCTGACCACTTTGGGCATGGATTCCATCATGGCGGTGGAAATCCGCAACCGCATCAAACGCCAGTTCGACGCAGCGCCCAGCATCGTGGACCTCTTCACCGGCTCGGTGGCGCGCCTCGCCGACTGGCTGGACGGGGAACTGGCGGTAGACGAGCGCCTCGAGGCCCTGCTGGACGAGATCGAGGACCTGCCGGCAGCGGAAGTCGAGGCGCTGCTCGCGTCCGGGCAGAGGGTGGCCTGACCCATGAACATCGAAGACCGCCTCGCCCAATTGTCCCCCCAGCAGCGCGAATTGCTGGCGCGCCGGCTCGGGCAGCGGGCGCAGGCCCCGGCCGCGCCGCGCATCCCGCCCCAGCCGCGCGACGGGCGGGGCTTTCCCCTGTCGTTCGCGCAGGAGCGGCTGTGGTTCGAGCACCAGATGGATCCTGCGAGCCCGGCCTATAACGAGGCGGTGGTGCTGCGCGTGCGCGGCCCGCTCCGGCTCGACTTTATCGGCGACGCCCTTGACGACCTCATCGCCCGGCACGAGATCCTGCGCACCGGCATCGTTGCGGCCGGGGGCACGGCGGAGCAGGTGATCGCCCCGCCCGCGCCGCTGCCGCTGGAGCGGCGCGACCTTTCGGGGATGGGCGCGGATGCGGTGGAAGTCGCGATCCGCGAGGCCATCCGCCGCCCGTTCGCCCTCGCCGCGCCGCCGCTGCTGCGGCTGTGTGCGCTGGAGACAGGGCCGGATGAGCAGGTGCTGGTGTTCGTGGTCCACCACATCGTGCTCGATGGCTGGTCCGCTGCCGGCCTGTTCCGGGAGATCTTCGCCGCCTATGGCGCCCGCCAGCGCGGCGAGCGGGCGCCGGCCCCCGCGCCGCAGGTGCAATATGCCGATTATGCGGTGTGGGAGCGGGAGCGCTTCGCGGCCGGTGCGCTGAACACCGAGCGCGACTACTGGACGCGGACGCTGGCGGATGCGCCGCCGCCTCCCGCCTTGCCTCTGGACCGGCCGCGCCCGGCCCTCAACGGCACGGCGGGCGGGCGCGTGGTGTTTCGCTGCGATGCGACCCTGAGCGCGGCGCTGCGCACGCTGGCCCAGAGCTGCGAGACCACTTTGTTCGCGACGCTGGCGGCGGCCTATGGCGTGCTCTTGTCGCGCCATGGCGGCACCGACGACGTGCTCCTCGCCGTGCCCAGCACCACCCGCGATCTGCCGGAGCTGGACAGCGCGGTGGGGCTGTTCATCAACACGCTGGTGCTGCGGCTGAAGCTGGACGGGCAGGCCCCCTTCCGGTCCTTCCTCGGCACCGTGCGCGAGGCGGCGACCGGCGCGCGGGCGCACCAGCTCTATCCCCATGAGCGGCTGGTGGAGCATCTGCGCCGGGAGCGCGACCTCGGCCCCGTGCCGCTGACGGCGCTCATGTTCGACGTGCAGAAGCTGCCGGCGGGCATCGCGCCGGAGGGTCTGGATGTCGAATATCTCGACGTGGACCCCGGCACCAGCAAGTTCGATCTCGGCCTCTCCATCAAGGATGACGGTGCCGAGCTGATGGGCACCTTTGAGTATGCCGCCGACCTGTTCGAGCGCGCGAGCGTTGCGGCCATGGCGCGGCAGTTCCAGGCGCTGCTGGCGGATATCGCCGCCCGGCCCGACGCGGCGGTGGCCGACCTTGCCCTCATGTCCGCAGACGAGGCGCGGCAGGCGCTTGCGGCGGGCATCGGCCCGGTGCTGGAGACCGGTTCCGAACGCCGGTTGCATGCCCTCTTCGCCGCCGTGGCCGCGCGCCAGCCGGA
This sequence comes from Xanthobacter autotrophicus, assembly GCF_030015065.1. GTDB lineage: Bacteria > Pseudomonadota > Alphaproteobacteria > Rhizobiales > Xanthobacteraceae > Xanthobacter > Xanthobacter autotrophicus_D. Next base: position 30,809 of record NZ_JAIVFN010000048.1, read on the forward strand.
CGCCATCGCCGTGGTGTGCGGGGCGGACAGCCTCACCTATGCCGAACTGGATGCCGCCGCCAACCGGCTGGCCCATCGCCTTATCAAGCTCGGCGCGGGGCCGGGGCGGGCGGTGGCGCTGCGGCTGGAGCGCTCGGTGGATCTGATCGTGGGTCTCCTCGGCATCCTCAAGGCCGGGGCGGCCTATGTGCCGCTGGACCCCCATTGGCCACAGGCGCGGCAGGCGGAGATCCTCGCCCGGAGCGGTGCCCGCATCGCCGTGGCGCGGCTGGCTCTTATACACATCTCCGAGCCCACGAGACTGCAGCTAATCTC
>NZ_JAIVFN010000049.1 GCF_030015065.1 Xanthobacter autotrophicus
GCCCCGCCCCCTGCCCCGCCTCGGCCTCGGCGGCGCGGCAGTGGGCGGTGTCGATCAAGCGGGTGACCTCCTCCACGCTCAGCACCTTGGGCAGGGACCGGCCGCGTTTCGGCCCCTCCAGCACGGCGGCGGGATCGTCGGCGCGGTGGCCCTCGGCGAACAGGAAGCGGTAGAACTGGCGCAGGGCGGAGAGCCGCCGCGCCACCGTGGTGGCCTTGAAGCCGCGTGCGGTCAGGTCCGCGAGATAGGCGCGGATCGCCGCCGTGCCGGCCTGCGCGAGCGGCACCGGGGCGAGGAACTCGGCAAGGTCCATGAGGTCGCGGCGGTAGGCATCGAGGGTGTTGGGCCCGCCGCCGCGCTCGATGGCCTGCATGTCCAGGAACAGGGCCAGCGGGCCGGACCCGGCGGCCGTGCCCCCCTTGGCCGTGCCCGTCTTGGCTGTGCCGGCCTTGGCTGCGGACCCACTCGCGACCTCGGGCGGCCCCTTGTCCCCGGGCGGCCCCTCGGCGCTCATTTGCCGATCTTCTCGGCCGGAACGGTGAAGGTGATCTCGCGCTCCTGCGGCTCCACCTTGGTGGCGAGCGCCCACAGGGCCGCGTAGCCGAGGCCGCACAGCACGGCCAGGACCGCCAGCAAGCGGAAGAGCGTCGGCACCTGCGCCTCCTTGAGCCTTGCCGCGAATCGACCCGCGCGGCCCCTCGCGCCGAGAGGTGCCACGCCGTGGCGTCTTGTTCAACCGCATTGCCGGCTCGCGTTGCGGATGCTAGAGCCGCACCCGTCCGGTCCGCCGTTCGCGCGCATGATTGCATGCGCACGGCCAAGCCGCCGCAGCGAGGAAGGCGCGGGTGCAGACCCAGAACAGCCCCCCGTCCCACCGGGACGCCGAGACCAGCGAAGCCGCCGAGGCGGCCTGCGTCACGCCTGCCGACCTGGTGCGCCGCCTCGGGCGCCGCTCCATCGTGCTGGTGGGCATGCCGGGGGCCGGCAAGTCGTCGGTCGGCCGCAGGCTCGCGAAAAGGCTCGGCCTGCCCTTCGTGGATGCGGACGAGGAGATCGAGCGCGCCGCCTGCATGAGCATTCCGGAAATCTTCGCCCGCCGCGGCGAGGTGGAGTTCCGCGAGGGCGAGAAGCGGGTGGTGGCGCGCCTGCTGCAGTCCGGCCCCAGCGTGCTCGCCACCGGCGGCGGCGCCTTCATGAATGCCGAAACCCGCGACGCCGTGGCCCGCCAGGGCGTCTCCGTCTGGCTGCGCGCCGACCTCCACACCCTGCTCCGGCGCGTGAAGAAGCGCACCGACCGCCCCCTCCTCGCCCAGGGCGACCCGGCGCAGAAGCTCGCCGTCCTGCTCAACCAGCGCGGCGACACCTATGCCCTCGCCGACGTCATCGTGGACAGCCGCGACGTGGTGCACGAGATGGTGGTGGAGGAGGTCATGGGCGCGGTCCACCGCCATCTCATCCAGCATCCCGAAGGGACCCGCTCCATGTCCGCCCCCCTTGGTCCGGCCGACCTCGCCCACGCCGAGCCCGAACCGCTTCCCATCGGCGACATCACCCGCAGCACCGTGCGCGTGGACGTGGCCGGGCGGCCCTACGACATCTATATCGGCCCCGGCCTCCTCGCCGAGGCGGGCACCCATGTGACCGCGCTGCGCAAGGGCGCGCGGGTCGCCATCGTCACCGACGCCAACGTGGCGGCCGCCGGGCACCTGAAGACGGTCGAGGATTCGCTTTCCGCCGCCGGCATCGACCATACCGCCATCGTGGTGGAGCCGGGCGAGAAGACCAAGGGCTGGCCCGGCCTGCAGCAGGTGGTGGAGGGGCTGATTTCGGCGCGCATCGAGCGGCGCGACCTGGTACTGGCGCTGGGTGGCGGCGTCGTGGGCGACCTCGCGGGCTTCGCCGCCTCGGTGCTGCGGCGCGGGGTGGACGTGGTGCAGGCCCCGACCACCCTGCTCTCCCAGGTGGATTCCTCCGTCGGCGGCAAGACCGGCATCAACTCGCCCCAGGGCAAGAACCTCGTCGGCGCGTTCCACCAGCCGGTGCTGGTTTTGGCCGACACCGCCGCGCTGGACACCCTGCCCGTGCGCGAGGTGCGCGCCGGCTATGCGGAAGTGGTGAAATACGGCCTGCTCGGCGACCGCGCCCTGTTCGAGACGCTGGAGCGCGACTTTCCCGGCGTCATCGGCGGCGGGCCGGAGCGCATCGCCGCCGTGGCGGCGAGCTGCATGGCCAAGGCTGCTATCGTCGCCCGCGACGAGAAGGAGACCGGCGACCGGGCGCTGCTCAATCTCGGCCACACCTTCGGCCACGCGCTGGAGGCGGGGGCCGGCTATTCCAGCCGGCTGCTGCACGGCGAGGGCGTCGCCATCGGCATGGCGCTGGCCTTCGCCTTCTCGGCGCGGCTGGGCCTGTGCCCGGGGCAGGACGTGACGCGGGTGGTGCGCCATCTGGAAGCCGCCGGCCTGCCCACGAAGATCTCCGACGTGCCGGGCGACCTGCCGGATACGGACGGGCTGATGGCCCTCATCGCCCAGGACAAGAAGGTGAGCCGCGGCGCGCTGACCTTCATCCTGGTGCGCGGCATCGGCGAGGCCTTCGTGGCCAAGGACGTGAACCCGGACGAGGTCCGCGCCTTCCTGGCGGAGATGCGCTGAGGCGCCGCCTCAGAACCTTTTCTCCGGCCAGCGGCAGAGATCCGCGATGATGCAGCGGCCGCATTCGGGCCTGGTCGCCTTGCAGATGTAGCGGCCGTGCAGGATCAGCCAGTGGTGGGCGTGCAGCTTGAAGCGGTCGGGGATGCGCGCCTCCAGGCCCAGCTCCACCGCCAGCGGCGTCGGCCCGGGCGCGAGGCCGGTGCGGTTCGCCACCCGGAACAGGTGCGTGTCCACCGCGATGGTGGGCACCCCGAAAGCGATGTTCAGCACCACATTGGCGGTCTTGCGCCCCACCCCCGGCAATGCCTCCAGCGCCGCGCGATCCCGCGGCACCACGCCGGCATGGCGCTCCAGCAGCAGGCGGGACAGCTCCACCACGTTCTTCGCCTTGCCCCGGTAGAGGCCGAGGGTACGGATATGGCGGGCCACCTCCTCCTCACCCAGCGTCACCATGGCAGCGGGCGTGGAGGCGGCGGCGAACAGGCCGTGGGTGGCCTTGTTCACGCCGGTGTCGGTGGCCTGCGCCGAGAGCACCACGGCCACCAGCAGGGTGAAGGCATCGGTGTGGTTCAATTCGCCCTTGGGCTCCGGGTCCTGCGCCTCGAAGCGGGTGAAGGCCTCGGCGATCTCCTCCTCGCTCCAGGCCGTCAGGGTCCTGGCCAGCGTCTTGCCATGGGCGGCGGCCGCCGCATTCGCCACCGCCTTGTTGCGGCGGGGCGCCGGGCTGGGCGGCGGGGCCACCTGCTTGCGCTTGCCGGAGAGGGCGGGCCTGGTGGCTCCCTTGGCCGCTCCCTTGGCCGCCCCCTTGGCCGCCCCGGCCTTCGTTCCGGCCTTGCCTCCCCCCGCCCCGGCCTTCACTGCCGGTGACACCGGCGCATGCCCGGCGGCCATGGCCGACGCGGAAGCTGTGGACTTCGCAGGGCCCGACGTTGAGGCGCCGGGCTTGGTAGCAGCGGACTTGGGAGCACCGGACTTGGGAGCACCGGACTTGGAGGCGCCGGACTTGGAGGCCCCGGACTTGGAGGCGCCGGACTTGGAGGCCCCGGACTTGGAGGCGCCGGACTTGGGAGCACCGGCCTCGGTCGCGGCGGCAGGTTTGGGCGGGGTGATCTTGCGCGGCATTTTTACGGTATACTGTTCGCCGATGCCCCAAGCCAGCGACCGTGATACCGCACCCGAAGGGGACGCGGGCTTGCCCGAAGAGCCCGTCGTCTATGCGGTGACGCTTGCCCCGCACCGATCCCTCACCCCGCGCGGCTTCCGGCTGGTGATGATGGGCATCGGCGGCGTCAGCCTGGTCACCGGGGGCGCCTTCCTCGCCATGGGGGCATGGCCGATCTTCGGCTTCTTCGGCCTCGACGTGCTCCTGATCTACCTCGCCTTCCGCGCCAATTTCGATTCGGCGCGGGCGCGCGAGCACATTCTCGTCACCCCCAGCCTCCTGGAAGTGCGGCGCGAACCGGCGCGCGGACGGTGGACCGTGACCCGGCTCAACCCGTTCTGGACGCGCCTGACACGGGAGGATGACGACGAGCACGGCACGCTGGACGTCGCCCTCGTCAGCGGCCGGCGCACGGTGCCGGTGGGGCGCTTCCTGGGCCCGGAGCAGAAGGCCGCGCTCGCGAGCGACCTTTCCCACGCGCTTTCGGTGGTGAAGAAGGGCGTGCCGCGCAGTTCCTTCTGATGCCGGACACCGATGGGCCTGCGGCCCTGTCGGGACGTGCCTCAGAGAAACGGGCGCAGCACCACCCCCAGCAGCCCGTGAAAGCGCGGTCGCCCCTCGAACGCGGCAAGGCACACGCAGGTGCCTTCATCGTCCACGCGGGGGGAATGGTCCACGTCCGCGTCCGCCTCCACCAGGTCGCCGGGACCGTAATGGCCGGATGGGTCGCTGAAGCCGCCGCAGATGACGTGGGTGTATTCGGTCCCGGCATGGGTATGCCGGGGGATGGCGCGGCCCGGCCCGATCTGGAACAGGAAGACGCTGGACTGCGCATCCTCGGGCACATGCACCCGGCCCACGCGCACGCCCGGTGCCACCGGCATGAGCGCGCCGATGCGGCGGGCGGCGAGCGGCCGGGGCAGCCGGACGCCGTCCGGCAGCCAGAGCCCCTCGGGCCCCCGCCGCGCCGTGGCCACGCCCGCAAATCCAGCCTCCAGATGATCCGGCCGCGCGCCACCGGCCCTGAGGCCAGTGGTCGTCGGCGCCGGGCCGAGCCGCGCAAGCGTGCGCGCGAGGGCGTCGCTGGCAAGGGCGACCGGCTCCGCCGCCTCCAGCAACGCCCCGCCCACCGCCTCGAACCGGCGCAGCGTGATCCGGCATGCCGGGCAGCCTTGCAGGTGAGTCTCCACGAGCAGCCGCGGCCCGGCCGGCAGCGTGCCTGCCGCATGGCGCAGCAGGGTCTCGTCGCCGGGATGGGAATGGACGCTCATTTCAAATCTTCCAGCAGGGTGCGCAGGCGGCTCAGCGCGAGGCGCACGCGCGATTTGGCGGTGCCGAGCGGAATGCCCAGCTCCTGCGCGATCTGCGAATGGGGCTTCTCCTGAAAGAAGGAGAGCCGGACGATGGTGGCCTGCTCCTCCGACAGCCTGGCGAGAGCCGCCCGCACCCGCGCCTCGCGCTCGGCGCTCATGAGGATGGTCTCGCCGGACGCCTCGTCCGCCGCCTCCTCCAGAGCCTCGGCATCGACCGTACCAGTGTAACGCTCGCGGCGTTTCAGGTCGATGGAGAGGTTGCGGGCGATGGTGAAGATCCAGGTCGATGCGGCGGCGCGCGCGGGGTCGAAATAGGCCGCCTTGCGCCACACCGCGAGCAGCGTCTCCTGTGCCAGCTCCTCGGCCGCGTTCGCCGAAAGGCCGCCGCGCATGAGGAACGCCTTCACCCGCGGCGCGAAATGGCGGAACAGCCGGGCGAAGGCGTCCCGGTCCGCGTCCCGGGCGATGGCGACAATGAGCGCGCTGAGATCGGCCCCGGTTTCAGGGCCGGACGCGGGCGGGGCCGCGCTCATGGCTGAAGATCCGGCGCCGGGCGGACGCGATCGCATCCGGGACGACGGCCGAAGCGCGGGAACGAACAGGCTGGGCTCGGCGGCATGCATGCACTCGATACGAAGCGCGTGCGCATACGGATGATACGAACCCCATGCGCACCACGCACGCCGACCTTAGATGAGAGCCGTGACCGGCTCCACCAACGTCACCGTGACCTCGGCCGCGGCGGCCCCCTCAATAGTCCACCACCCCATCGAGCGCGTAGTGCTTGACGCTCCTGCGGTTGGCGATCAGCTCGTCGATGGTCGGCTCGCCCTTCATGGCGCGGGAGATGGCGAGCTTGGTCGCCTCGTAATTGGTGCGGTAGAGGTCGGCCTTGTCGAGGTCCGGGTCTTCCGCGCAGCGCGGATCGAGCCAGACCATGATGATCATGGCGAGCTCGTCCACCTCGTCCTTCGGCAGGATGCCCTCGCTCACGCAGTCGATGATGGCGTCGCCCATGGCGGCCTGCACCACGCCGCCGAGGAGGTCCACATATTCGGCGGTGTGGATGGTGGCCTTCGTGGTCATCATCGTCACCGGCCGCACCAGCTGGTTCAGGTCGCGCACCACGAACATGCGGGTGTGGCCCTGCACCTGCCCCATCATGGAGGCGAGCGCCTGCCCCACCGGGCCGCGGACGGAGCCGATCAGCACTTCCGGCATGGCATCGGTGGCCTGCCCCTCTGCCGCCAGAACCGTCGCTTCACCCGCCTTGAACCAGATGTCGGTCATGGTTTCCTCCTGTTTGGGCCGGCACAGAAGCACCCCGCTGCCGCCGCGTCCACGGCGACCCAGCGTCGCTGCGCCCGCAGGGACCCGCAGGGTGCCCGGATGCGTTGTCCACTCCCCCGCAACACCACGAAAACCAAGGCGCGGCCGTAATTTTTCGCCCCTTGACTCCGCTGGACTCTAGACAACAGCCCTCCGATTCGATTCCAATGGGCTCGATTCGGAGAGATGCGGCACGTCCCTCCAGATCGAGGACGTGGGGGCTTCAGAGCAGTAGGCCGCTCAGGGCCCCCGGACACCCGGAGGAGACCGGCGATGGCACGCGCCAACGCTGAGAGCGTAGGCGCGCGCGACCAAGCCATTCGAGGTCTGGCACGGTCGATCGCGCGCCCTGCCTACCAGCGCCTGCTCGATGCGGAGCCGGTCCTGCGCCGGATCGTCCCCGCGCTGATCGTCACCTTCCTGGTGGTGATCGGGGTTGGCGCGGTGGTGCAGGTGCACGCCCACCGCGTAGCCGAGCTCAACAACGCCAAGGACGACATTTCCCTCCTCGCCCTCGCCACCGCCGAGGGGCTGACGCTGCGCGCCGGCAATGCCCTCGCCCGCGTGCCCTCGGCCCTGGAGGAGAGCCTGCCGCCCCGCGCCACCGAGAGCGGGCGCCGCGTCTACATCACCGACGCCCAGGGCCACATCATCGCCTCCGCCCCCCGCGGCGAGGCGCCGGCCAACCTCGCCGACCTGATCGACCCGGCCCAGCCCCTCGTCATCTTCGCCGAGCGGGCCGGCGTGCTGGAGGTGCCGTTCGGCGAGGGCACCGCGCTCGCCACCGTGCGCAACCTTCCGGCGCCGCTGGGCCAGATCGTCTACCTCCAGCCCACCGAGCGGGCGCTGGCGGCGTGGTCGGATTCCACCACCCTGACGGTGACCCTGTTCACCACCACCGGGGCGGTGCTGCTCATCCTCGGCTTCTCCTTCCACTGGCAGGCGAGCCGGGCCCGCGAGGCCGACTCCATCTACGACACCGTGCGCCGGCGCATCGACACCGCCCTCAACCGCGGCCGCTGCGGCATGTGGGACTGGGACATGGCCCGCGGGCGCATGTACTGGTCCGACACCATGTTCGAGATCCTCGGGCTGGAGCGGAAGGACGAGTTGATCTCCTTCGGCGAGATCGCCAAGCTGGTGCACCCCGACGACGGCGACCTCTACGAGTTCGCGCAGGAGCAGGCGGAGCGTCCGGGCCAGCCGGTGGACCGGGTGTTCCGCATGCGCACCGTCAAGGGCGACTTCGTGTGGCTGCGCATGCGCGCCGAGGTGGTGCAGCAGCAGGGCGAGGACGGCCCCCACCTCATCGGCATCGCCATGGACGTCACCGAGGCCCAGCGCCTCGCCGAGCGCACGGTGACCGCCGACATGCGCCTGCGCGACGCCATCGAGAGCATCTCGGAAGCGTTCGTGCTGTGGGACAGCCAGAACCGCCTCGTGCTCTGCAATTCCAAGTTCCAGACCCTGCACGAGCTGCCGGAGGATCTGGTCCAGGCCGGCACCCCGTTCGAGACCATCGCCTCGGTGGGCCGCCACCCGGTCACCCGCACCCCCCTGAAGCCCGAGGACAAGCCCGAGGAAGGCTCCCGCGCCTTCGAGGCGCAGCTCTCCAACGGCCGCTGGCTGAAGATCGCCGAGCGCCGCACCAAGGACGGAGGCTACGTCTCGGTGGGCACCGACATCACCACCATGAAGCGGCATGAAGAACGCCTCATGGACAACGAGAAGCGCCTGATGGCGCTGGTGGCGGACCTGCGCAAGTCGCAGCAGACCCTGGAGCACCAGGCCCAGCAGCTGGCGGAACTGGCGGAGAAATATTCGGAAGAGCGCAACAAGGCCGAGGACGCCAACCGCGCCAAGAGCGAGTTCCTCGCCAATATGTCCCACGAGCTGCGGACGCCGCTCAACGCCATCATCGGCTTTTCGGAGATCATGGAGAGCGGCATGTTCGGCCCGCTCGGCTCGGAGAAGTACGCCGAATACTGCACCGACATCAAAGGCTCCGGCACCTATCTCCTCGACGTCATCAACGACATCCTCGACATGTCGAAGATCGAGGCCGGCCGCATGCAGCTGGAGGTGGAGGATGTGGCCCTCGACGACATCATCGCCGACGCCATGCGCGTCACGGCTGTGAACGGCGACGAGAAGAACATCGCCATGACCATGGCGGCCGGCGGGAACCTCGCCATCAAGGGCGACCGCCGGGCGCTGAAACAGATCCTGCTCAACCTGCTCTCCAACGCGGTGAAGTTCACCCCCGAGGGCGGCCGGATCGCGGTGAAGGCGCGCATCAACGGCTCGGCCGCGGTGATCGCCATCGAGGACACCGGCATCGGCATCGCCAAGGACGCGCTGGCCCGCATCGGCCGGCCGTTCGAGCAGGTGGAAAGCCAGTTCACCAAGACCCACAAGGGCTCGGGCCTCGGCCTCGCCATCGCCAAGTCGCTGGTGGAGTTGCACGGCGGCGCCATGCGCATCCGCTCCATCGAGGGACGCGGCACCACCGTCTTCGTCCGCTTCCCGGTGAACGGCCGCGCCGCCAACTCCAACGAGACGCCCCGGCTGGCCGCGGTGATGTGAGGGGGCGCGCCGCCGCTCCCGCCCCCATGCCGTGCATTGCCCTTGCGGGCCGCCCTGCCCCGCCCTGCCCTGCCGCTAGAGCACGCGCCGATCTGCCTGCATCGCAAGCTGATCGGACAACGCGTTCTCTTTCTTGAGTCTAGAGGGCGATTCACCGAGCAAATTGATTCAATTTGCTCGGATCGCGCTCTAGGCACGCGCCGATCTGCCTGCATCGCAAGCTGATCGGACAACGCGTTCTCTTTCTTGAGTCTAGAGGGCGATTCACCGAGCAAATTGATTCCATTTGCTCGGATCGCGCTCTAAGCCTGACGCTCGGCAGACGACGGACGCCGCCGAGCGTCCGGTACCGGAGGATCGGCCATGGTGCGTGAACTTCAGCGGGCATCGGGACGCCGTCGCAAGCCAACCGGCCGGCGCGCCGGCTTTCCCTGCACCGCCCTCGCCCTCCTGCTTCTCGCCTCCCCCGCCCTCGCCCAGACCCAGATCGACGCCTCCCGGCCGCCGCCGCAGACATCGGGCGTGCCCATCCCCAGGGGGCAGATCGAGATGGCGGTGAGCCGCATCGACGCCCTCGCCGACGACCTCATGAAGCGTAGCGGCGTGCCGGGCATGGCGGTGGCCGTGGTGCACGAGGGCAGGACGGTGTTCCTCAAGGGCTACGGACTGCGCAAGGTGGGCGAGAGCGCGGCCATCGACGCTGACACCGTGTTCCAGCTCGCATCCCTGTCAAAGTCGGTGGGCGCCAGCGTGGTGGCCCACGAGGTGGGCAAGGGCACGGTGAAGTGGGACACGCCGGTGGAAGACCTCATGCCCTGGTTCGCCCTGAACGACGACTGGGTGTCCGAGCACGTCACCATCGCCGATCTCTACAGCCACCGCTCCGGGCTGCCGGACCATGCCGGCGACGAGCTGGAAGACCTCGGCTACGACCGCCGGCAGGTGCTGGAGCGGCTGAAGAGGCTGCCGCTCGCCCCGTTCCGCGTCTCCTACGCCTACACCAATTTCGGCGTCACCGCCGCCGCCGAGGCAGTGGCCGCCGCGGCGGGCAAGGACTGGGAGACCCTCTCCGACGAGGTGCTCTACAAGCCCCTGGGCATGGCCTCCACCTCCTCGCGCTTTGCCGACTACATGGCCCGCCCCAACCGTGCCATACCCCATGTGCGGGTCGGCAAGATCGGGGAGAGCAAGACCTTCGCCGCGAAGTTCCAGCGCGATCCGGACGCCCAGTCGCCGGCGGGCGGGGTCAGCTCGTCGGTGCGGGACATGGCCCGCTGGCTCGCCTTCGTGCTGGGCGGCGGCACCTATGAGGGGCGGCAGATCGCGCCCGAAAAGGCGCTGCTGCCGGCCATGAGGCCACAGATGATCTCCTCGCCCGCTTATGCCGCCGATGCCCGCGCCGGCTTCTACGGCTTCGGTTTCGCGGTGAACGTGTCCCCCGCCGGCCGGGTGATGATCGACCATTCGGGCGCCTTCATTCTCGGCGCCGGCACCACCTACGTGCTCTTGCCCTCCGAGAAGCTGGGCATCGTGGCGCTCACCAACGCCCAGCCCACGGGCGTGCCGGAGGCGTTGTCCGCCAGCTTCATGGACCTCGTCCAGTTCGGCTCCATCACGCGGGACTGGCTGACCGCCTACGCCACGCTCATTGATCCGCTCTACACGCCGCTCGGCGCCCTCGCCGGCAAGAGCGCGCCCGCCAAGCCCGCGCCGGCCAAGCCCCTGTCGGCCTATGTGGGCACCTATGCCAATGCCTATTTCGGTGAAGCCCGCGTGAGCGAGGAGAAAGGCCGCCTCGTCCTCGCCGTGGGGCCGAGGCCGCGGGTCTTCACCCTCGACCACTGGAGCGGGGATGATTTCATCTTCCACCCCGAGAGCGAGGAGACGGCCCCGGCGGGGTCGGTGTCGCAGGTCACCTTCGCGGGCGGCCGGATGAAGGTGGAATTCTTCAACGACAACGGCCTCGGCACCTTCGAGCGGCGCTGAGCGGGGGCGCCCGTATCCTCAAGGACAATGCCCCAGCCGGTACTGGTCCCCCCATTCGCCGCACCCAACCCGGCGCGGCTCCCTCTCCCGCTTGCGGGGGAGGGCTGGAGTGGGGGCAAGACGCGAAGGAACGAACCGGGAAACGACGGCAAGAACCGATTCGGTCTTGCTGCGTTCCCGGTGCAGGCCGTCGCCCCGAAAAGAGTGTACCCGAATGGGACGCGCACAAGTCCCGCACGGGCGGGATCGCGGAAGCCGTCAGCCTCCTCGCTGCCCTCCCACGCACGCGGGAGAGGGTTCACCGGGGTGAACTCCCAACATGGCCCCCTCTCCCGCCAGACACGGCAACAGCCGGCTTCAGCCTGTACGGTGACGAACGAAGATCGGCGCCCCCTACGGCGTGAGATAGACCGCGAGGCGCGCGGCGGCGTTGCGCAGGTGCTCCTCGGCGGCGGCACGGGCGGCGGCGGGGTCCTTCTTCTCGATGGCGGTGAAGATGGCCTCGTGCTCGCGCTGCACCGCCTGCGCAAGCCCCCCATGGCGGGCCGTGTTCGCCCGCGCCGTGCGGATGAAGTGGCGCACCCGGTGATCGAGGAACTGGGAGAGATCCCGGAAGTAGGGATTGCCCGTGGCCTCCACGATGGCGCGATGGAAGGCCATGTCCTCGTCCACGCCCGGCTCGCCGCGGACGATGGCCTCCTGCATGGCGTCGAGCTGGGCGCCGATGCGGGCCAGGTCCTCGTCGGAGCGGCGCACGGCGGCATGGCCGGTGGCCGTGGCCTCCACCGCCATCAGCAGTTCCACGATGGCGCGCATCTCCACCTTGTCGCTGAAATCGGTGATGTCGAGCCGGAAGGTGGAGGCGGCGCCCGGCTCGGCCACGAACGCCCCCGCCCCCTGCCGGGTGGTGACGAGGCCGTCATGCTTCAGTCGCCCCACCGCCTCGCGCACGATGGGCCGGCTGACGCCGTAGGTCTCCGCCATCTGGTGTTCGGTGGGCAGGCGCTCGCCGGGCCGCAGGCGGCCCGAGGCGATCTCCTCCCGGAGCCGATGCGCCAGCGTATCGGCGAGGGAGGGCGCCCGGCCGATGATGTCGCGGGGTTGGGCCATCCGTTGCTCCTGAACTCCACCGCCAAATCAAACGCCACGACAACGTCACGCGCCGTGAGCGCGCGACTCAGCTGGCAATATAAAGGCCGCCATTCACATGGACCGTCTCGCCGGTGACGAAGCTGGCCCAGTCGGACGCGAGGAAGGCCACCACGCGGGCGACCTCCTGAGGGGTGCCGAGCCGCCTCAGCGGCGTGCCGGCCATCAGCGCCGCGCCGTTGGCGTCCATCAGGGAGCGCACCATAGGCGTGTCGATGAGGCCGGGCGACACGGAATTCACCCGCACCCGGGGCGCCAGCTCCATGGCCAGCGTCCGGGAGAAGTTGAGCACCGCCCCCTTGGCCGCCGCATAGTCCGCATGCCCCACGCTGCCGCGATGCCCCGCCATGGAGGCGACGTTCACGATGGACGCATTCTCGGAGAAATGGGGAATGGCCGCGCGGCAGGTGTAGAATACCCCGTCCAGGTTGACCGCGATGCCGGTGCGCCAGTGGGCGTCGCTCATCTCGGCAACCTTGCGCTCGCGGTAGAGACCGGCGGAGGTGACGAGCACGTCCAGCGTGCCGAATCGCGCCTTGACCAGAGCGAGGGCGCGGTCGGCGTCGGCGGGCTCGGCCGCATCCTGCCGGATGCCGACGGCGCGGGCGCCCGTGGGGTCGAGCTCCCGGGCGAAGGCGGCGACGCCGGCCTCGTCCAGGTCCGTGAGCACGCAATTTGCGCCGAGCGCGAAGAAGGCCTGCGCGATGGCGCGGGAGATGCCGCCATTGGCGCCGGTGAGCAGCAGGGTCCGGTTCTTGAAGTCGAACATGGCGATGTTCCCGAACTTCAGGTCATCAGCCAGCCGCCGGCCACGTCGATCACCTGGCCGGTGACGAAGGCGGCGGCGTCCGAGGACAGGAAGCGGCAGACCTCCGCCACCTCCTCCGGCTGGCCGAGGCGGCGCAGCGGCGTCACCAGCCGCACCGCCTCGTTGGCGGCGGTGGCGGTGCCCCGCACCATGGGCGTGTCGATGCGGCCGGGGGCGATGGCGTTCACCGTGATGCCGTAAGGCCCCAGCTCCCCCGCCAGATGCTTGGTGAAGCCGATCAGGGCGGCCTTGGAGGCGGCGTAGTGCACCCCCACGATGTCGCAATAGGTGCGCCCCGCCACCGACGAGATGTTGATGATGCGCCCCTGCCCCAGAGCCTTCATGCCCGGAGAGAGGGCGCGCACGCAATTGAAGGCGCCGGTGAGGTTGACGTCGATCACCCGCCGCCATTCCGCCGGGTCCATGTCCGGGGCCTCGGCGCGGCGCCCGTCGGCCCCGCCCTTGGGCGAGATGCCGGCATTGTTGACCAGCACGTTCACCGGACCGAGCGCCGCGGCCGCCGCACGGGCGGCGGCCTCCACGGCGGCATAGTCCGCCACGTCCGCTGCCAGCCCCACCGCCTTCACCCCGCGCAGGGCGGCGGCGTTGGCGGCCTCCTCGGCAAGAGCGGGATCATAGTCCACATAGGCGACGGCGGCGCCCTGGTCCGCATGGGCGTCCGCCATGGCGCGGCCGATGCCGCGACCGGCTCCGGTGACGAAAACGACGGGGGAAGACGACAGGCTCACCGTCCGGTCTCCAGCATGATCTTGCCGAGATGGGCGCTCGATTCCATGAGCGCATGGGCCTCCCGCGCCTTCTCCAGCGGGAAGGTAGCGTGGACGAAAGGCTTGATCTTGCCGGCCTCCAGCAGCGGCCACACGTCCCGCTTGAGCGCTTCGGCGATCTCGGATTTCAGTGCCACGGAGCGGGCGCGCAGCGTCGAGCCGGTGAAGGTCAGGCGCTTCAGCATCACCGGCATGAGGTCGATGGTGACCTCGCTCGGCTGGAGGAAGGCGATCTGCACGAGGCGCCCTTCCACGGCCAGCGCCTGGAGGTTCCGCGCCACATAGGGACCGCCCACCATGTCGAGGATCTCGTCGACGCCGCGCCCGTCGGTCAGCGCCTTCACCTCGGCCACGAAGTCCTTGGCGCGATAGTCGATGGCGGCATCCGCGCCCAGCTTGAGGCAGAAGTCGCACTTCTCCGGCGAGCCGGCGGTGGCGATGACGCGCGCGCCGGCATGGTGCGCCAGCTGGATGGCGGTGGAGCCGATGCCGCTCGACCCGCCATGGATCAGGATGGTCTCGCCCGCTTTCAGGCGCCCGCGGGTGAAGACGTTGTCATAGACGGTGTAATAGTTCTCCGGCAGTCCGGCGGCTTCGAGCAGCGAGAGCGGCTTGGGAATGGGCAGGCAGAGCGGTGCCTCGGCCACGCAATACTCGGCATAGCCGCCCGAGATCACCAGCGCACAGACCTCGTCGCCGATCTTGAGCTGGTCAACACCCTCGCCGAGCGCGGCCACACGCCCCGCAATCTCGAGGCCCGGAATCTCCGTGGCACCGGGGGGCGGGGGATAATTGCCGGCGCGCTGGAGGCAGTCGGGGCGATTGACGCCCGCGGCCACCACCTCCACCAGCACCTGCCCCGGTCCGGGGCGCGGCACCGGCGCGGTCTCGATGGCAATGACCTCCGGCCCACCGGCCCCGGTGAAGCGGGCCTGGCGCATGGAACTGGGAATTTCAACCACCGGCATTCCTCCCTTGGCCTCGTTAGGCGTCTTGCCGCGAGGCGTCTTGTCGGCGCCTCTTTCGCGGCGGGGGCGTCGATGCGGAAAACTACAGAAGTCCTACTTGTCAGGCAACTTGGTTATCTGCATTATCCGCAGCGCCAGACGGGCGGCAATGTCCGCCCTACCGCCGTCGGGCACTTAAAAATCGTGCCCGCAGAACGGGTTGCAAGAGCCGGCCTCAAGACGCGCCGGACGAGGGAGGAGACGATGAAGAGTTTCGCGCGGGCGGCCTTGGCCGCCGCACTGCTTGTTGCCGCCTCCCCCTTCGCGGGACCCGCGGCAGCCCAGGGCACGGTCAAATTCGGCGCCCTCTACCCCTTCTCCGGCGGCCTCGCCCTTCTGGGTGACGAGAGCTTCCGCGGCTTCGAGCTGGCGGTGGAAGAGCGCAACGCGGCCGGCGGCATCGACGGCAAGAAAATCGAATTCATCAAGGGCGACGCGGTCGATCCCAACCAGGCCGTTGGCGAGGCCCGGCGCCTGACCTCGGTGGACAAGGTCTCGGCCATTTTCGGCACCTATTCCTCGTCCCTGTCGCTGGCGGCGACGCAGGTGACGGAACTTGCCGGCGTGCCCTATTTCGAGCTTGGCGCGGTGTCCGATCCCATCACCGAGCGCGGCTTCAAATACGTCTTCCGCACCAACGCCACGGCCCGTGACTTCGCCAACCGCATGGTGGATTCGGTGATCGAGGCGGTGGCGCCCGCGCTGGGCGTGAAGCCCACCGACCTCAAGGTCGGCATCATCCACGAGGACAGCCTCTACGGCCAGACGGTCTCCGGCTATCAGAAGACCCGCGCCAAGGAGAAGGGCCTCAACGTGGTGGAGATCCTGCCCTATTCGGCCAAGTCCGTGGACCTCACCCCGGTCATCCTGCGTCTGAAGTCCGCGGGCGTGGACGTGGTGCTGCAGACCTCCTACCAGAACGACACCGTGCTGTTCTTCCGCCAGATGAAGGACCAGGGCTACAAGCCCAAGGCGGTGATGGGTGCGGGCGGCGGCTATTCCACCCGCGACACCATGCAGGCGGTGGGCGCGGAGAACATGGAAGGCGCCCTCGACGTGGACTTCACCCAGTTCAACACAAACCCCAAAGCCGCCCCCGGCCTCACGGACTTCGTGGCCAAGTACAAGGCGAAGTACGGCATCGAGCCGCGCTCGGGCCACTCGCTGGCCAACTATATGGGCGCCAAGGTGTTCTTCGACGCCATCGCCGACGCCAAGAGCACGGACGCCGACAAGGTGCGCGCCGCCGTGCTGAAGGTGGACATCCCGGTCGGCCAGACCGCCACCGGCTGGGGCGCCAAGTTCTCCGAGCAGGGCCAGAACACCCGCGCCCAGCCGTTCCTCATGCAGTGGCAGGGCGGCAACCTCGTCACCGTGTTCCCCGAGGCGGCCGCGGTGGCCAAGCTGAAGACCGGCGTCGGCGCCAACTGACGCTCGCTGCGCAACCCGCGGCGCCCGAAAGGGCCGCCGCCCGCCCCCGCGCGATCTGGCCTCGCGCGGGGGCCAAGGATCCCGCGCGTCCGGCTCCAGCCGAAAGACCGCAAGGCAAAGACCCCGCGTACTCATTGGAGCGAGCGCGATGGACGTTCTCATTCAGCTGGTGCTCAACGGCATCCTGCTCGGCAGCATGTATGCCATCATCAGCGTCGGCCTCACCCTCATCTTCGGCATCGTCCGGGTGGTGAACTTCGCCCATGGCGAGTTCCTGATGGTGGGCATGTATGCGGCCTACCTGCTCGCCGCAAAATTCGGCCTGCATCCCTATGCGTCGGCGGTGCCCGTGGTGCTGCTGCTGTTCGCCCTCGGCGCGCTGGTGCAGCGCTTCATCATCCAGCCGCTGCTCTCCGCCGACGAACACATCCAGATCTTCGCCACGGTGGGCCTGTCCACGGCGCTGGTGAACCTCGCCCTGCTGCTGTTCGGCGCCGACCTCTATTCGGTGCCCCCCTCGGCGGCCCAGGGCTCGGTGATGGTCGGCGGCTTCTCGCTGGTCAAGGGACAGATCGTCATGTTCGTCTGCGCGCTGGCGCTGGTGGCGGGGCTGCACCTGTTCATGCAGTCCACCGCGCTCGGACGCGCCATCCGCGCCACGGCGCAGAACCGCAATGCCGCCCTGCTCATGGGCGTGAAGGTGGACCAGATCTACGTCATCGCCTTCGGCATGGGCGCGGCCTGCGTGGGGCTCGCCAGCGCGCTGGTGATGCCGCTCTATCCGGTGACACCCACCATCGGCACCTATTTCGTGCTCACCGCCTTCGTGGTGGTGGTGCTGGGCGGCATGCGCTCCATGTACGGTGCCTTCTTCGGAGCCATGATCATCGGCCTCGTGGACAGTCTTTCCGGCTACTACATCGCGCCCGACCTGAAAGAGGTCGTGTATTTCGCGATCTTCCTCCTGATCCTCATCTTCAAGCCCACCGGCCTGTTCGGCCTCGGTCGCGGCACGGAGTGATCCGATGAGCCTTCACGACTCCTCGCTCAAGGGCTCCCCGACCGCTCCCGCCACCATGAGCCGGCTTGCCCTTCTTTCCCGCCTCACCGATCCGCGCGTCTATTGCGCGCTGGCCGCCTTGTCGCTGCTGGTCATCATCCCGGCCTGGTCCGGCTCCACCTTCATGGTGCACGTGTTCGTCACCATCTGCGTGTTCGGGGCGCTGTCCACCGCGTGGAACATCCTCGGCGGCTATGCCGGCCAGCTGTCGCTGGGCCACACGGTGTTCTACGGTCTCGGCGGCTATACGGCGGCGCTGCTGCTCACCCATTTCGGCCTCTCGCCGTGGATCGGCATGATCGGCGGCGCGGCGCTGGCGGCGCTCGTGAGCCTCGGCATCGGCTATCCCTGCTTCCGCCTGCGCGGACCGTTCTTCTCGCTGGCCACCATCGCTTTCCTGGAGGTGGTGCGGCTGCTCGCCATCCACTTCAACGGGCTCACCGGCGGCTCGGCGGGCCTCGTGGTGCCGCTGCAGATCGGCTGGCCGTGGATGATCTTCCGCGACAAGATCAATTATCTCTACATCGCATTCGGTCTTCTGGTGCTCTCGTTGGCGGTGTCCTACGCGATCCGCCATTCCCGCCTCGGCTATGCGCTCACCGCGGTGCGCGAGCGCGACAGCGCGGCCCAGGCGGCGGGCATCAACATCAACGGCGTCAAGCTCTGGGCCATGGCGATCTCGGCGGCGCTCACCGCATTGGTGGGCACCTTCCACGCCATGTACATGACCTTCCTGGAGCCCGCGACGCTGTTCTCCCTCGCCACCGCCATCGAGATCGCCATGTTTGCCCTGATCGGCGGCCTCGGGACGGTGGCGGGGCCCCTGCTCGGCACGGTGCTGGTGGTTCCGCTCGCGGAACTCGCCCGCGGCTGGCTCGGGGCCTCGGCCAATGGCCTGCACGGCTTCGTCTATGGCTCGGTGCTGGTCATCATCACCCTGACCCTGCCGGGCGGGCTGGTCGGCACCTTCGGCCCGTTCGTGGTGCGCCTCATCGACAGGCTGCCCGGTGGCGGACGGACCCGCGCCGATGTGGTGGCGCCCGCCACCAAGATCATCGCCGGCACCCCCGGCGAGGTGGTGCTGAAGGCGCAGAACCTCGTCAAGCGCTTCGGCGGGCTGACCGCCACCGACAATGTCTCCCTCACCCTGAAGCGGGGAGAGATCCTGGGCGTCATCGGCCCCAACGGCGCCGGCAAGACCACCGTCTTCGCCCAGCTCTCGGGCTTCCTCACCCCCAATGCCGGCACCATCGAGATCCTCGGTCCCGACGGCAAGTGGCACCAGCCCAGCGCGCCGGATGCGTTCGCCCGGCTCGGCATCGGCCGCACGTTCCAGATCGTCCAGCCCTTCGGCAAGCTCTCCGTGCTGGAGAACATCATGATCGGCGCCTTCCTGCGCCATCGCTCGGTGGACGATGCCCGCGCCGTCGCCCTGCGGGTGGCGAAGCTCATGGGCCTCGACGACGTGAAGGACGTGGAGGCGGGAACCCTGCCCATCGGCGGCCTGAAGCGGCTGGAGGTGGCGCGCACGCTGGCCACCGAGCCCTCGATCCTGCTGCTCGACGAGGTGATGGCCGGCCAGAGCCAGTCCGACACCCTGAAGATGGTGGAGCTGATCCGCGCCATCCGCGACACCGGCGTCACGGTGATCGCCATCGAGCACAACATGCAGGCCATCATGAGCCTGTCCGACCGCATCGTGGTGATCGACAGCGGCAAGGTGATCGCCGAAGGCAAGCCCGACGCCGTGGTGCGCGAGCGACGGGTGATCGAGGCCTATCTCGGAGAGGATTTCGTCGATGCTCAAGGTCTCTGAGATCACCGCCGGCTACGGCCGCACCGTCATCCTGCAGGATGTCTCGCTCCGGGTGGGGCGCGGCGAGGTGGTGACCATCATCGGCTCCAACGGCGCCGGCAAGACGACGCTGCTGCGCGCCATCTCCGGCCTGGTGAAGCCCACTGCCGGCTCCATCGAGTTCGACGGCCGGCGCATCGACCGCATGCCGCCGGATGAAATCGTGGGCTCAGGCCTCATCATGGTGCCGGAGGCGCGCCAGCTGTTCCCGGTCATGAGCGTGCGCGACAACGTGCTGATGGGCGGCTACCACCCCAAGGTCCGCGCCGGCATGGCCCAGCGCTTCGATGAGGTGCTGGACATCTTCCCCCGCGTGCGCGAGCGCCTCGACCAGCTCGCCGGCTCCCTCTCCGGCGGCGAGCAGCAGATGGTGGCCATCGCCCGCGGGCTGATGGCGAAACCGAAGCTGCTGATGCTGGACGAGCCCTCCCTCGGCCTTGCCCCCATCATCGTGCAGCAGATGTTCGACGTCATCGACCGCATCTGCAAGACCGGCACCACCGTGCTGCTGGTGGAGCAGAAGGCGTTCCACGCCCTGAAGATCGCCGACCGCGCCTATGTGATCGAGAACGGCCAGATCGCCCTTGAGAACACCGGCGTCGGCCTTTTGTCCGACCCGCATATCAAGACCGCCTATCTCGGCATCTGAACCCCGGATCTGCCCCATGACCACCCCCCTGCCCCCCCGCGAGATCACCGGCCTGACCCGGGTCTACGGCATCCTCGCGGACCCCATCCACCACGTGAAGACGCCGCAGATGCTCAATACGCTGATGGCGCGCGAGGGCCGCGACGGGGTGATGGTGCCGTTCCATGTCGCATCGGACGACCTTGCGACCCTCGTCGCCGGCCTCAGGGCCATGAAGAGCCTCGGCGGCTTCGTGGTGACGGTGCCGCACAAGACCGCCATCGTGGACCTCTGCGATGCCGTCTCCGACAGCGCCCGGCGCATCGGCGCGGTGAACACGGTGCGCCGCGAGGCCGATGGCCGGCTCGTTGGCGAGATGCTGGACGGCAAGGGCTTCGTCGGCGGCCTGCTGGCGGCCGGCATTGATCCGAAGGGCAAGAGCGTTTATCTCGCCGGCGCCGGCGGGGCGGCCAACGCCATCGCCTTCGCCTTCGTGGAGGCCGGCATCTCCCGCCTCACCATCGCCAACCGCACCCGCGCCAAGGCGGACGACCTCGCCGCCCGCCTCGCCGAGGCCTTTCCGGCGGCGAACGTGGAGATCGACACCCCCGATCCTTCGGGCCACGACATCGTGGTGAACGGCACCTCCCTCGGCCTGAAGGACGGCGATCCCCTGCCGCTGGATGCCGCGCGCCTCGCCCCTGAGCAGATCGTGGCCGAGGTGATCATGCAGCCGGAGGAAACTGCGCTCCTTACAGCCGCCAGGGCCAAGGGCTGCCGCATCCATTTCGGCAAGCCCATGCTGGCCTGCCAGCTCGACCTCATGGCCGACTTCCTCGGCATGCGCGCGCTTGCGGGAGACGACAAATGAGCGGCGCCCTCGCCGGCCGTTGTGCCCTCATCACCGGTGGCGCCTCCGGGCTGGGCCTTGCGGTGGCGCAGGCGTTCCGGGCAGAAGGCGCGGCGCTGGTGCTGCTCGACCTCGACCCCACCGCCGAGGCCCGGGCGCAGGAGCTGGGCGAGACCATCGCGGTCAAGGGCTCGGTCACGCGGAAGGCGGATATCGTCCGCGCATTCGACGCCGCGGAGGCCCGCTTCGGTCCGGTGGACATCTGCGTGGCCAATGCCGGCGTCTCCCAGAATGCGCCCACCCTCTCGGTGACCGAGGAGGAGTGGGACCGTGTCATCGCCATCAACCTCACCGGCACCTTTCTGACGGCCCAGGAGGCGGGGCGGCGCATGATCGCCCAGGGCGGCGGTTCGCTGCTGCTCATGGCCTCCATGTATGGCGTGGTCGCCGCGCCCGAGCGCATCGGCTATTGCGCCTCCAAGGCCGGCGTCGCCATGATGGCGAAAGCCCTCTCCTGCGAATGGGCGCGGGACAAGGTGCGGGTGAACGCCATCGCCCCCGGCTATGTGCGCACCGCCTTGCTCGACGACCTCGCCGCCCGTGGCCGCCTCGACCTCGACCGCCTGAAGGCCCGCACCCCCATGGGCCGGCTGGTGGAGGCGGACGAAGTGGCGCGCATGGCGGTGTTTCTCGCCTCCGATGCATCGAGCGCGGTCACCGGGCAGGTGATGGGCGTGGACGGCGGCTGGTCCGCCTACGGCTATGTGTGACGGCGCGCCGTGTCCCGGCTTTCCACGGCAAGGACACGGCGTGCGCGGGAGAAAGGGGCTTGCGGCGCGCGGCCATCGGATGCATCCGCTTCGCCACCGCGCGGGCGGAGCCATCCGGCTGAAGCCCGCACCCGTTTCATGCCAGATGTCTTGAGGGCTGCCTCATGAGCGCCGAACTTCTTTCCCGCCTTGCCGCCATTCTCGGCCCGTCCGGCCTCCTCGCCGACGAGGCGGACATGGTGTCCTATGCCATCGACTGGCGCCGCCTCTTTCCCGGCCGGCCGCTGTGCGTCGCCCGCCCGGCCTCCACCGCCGAGGTGTCCGAGGTGGTGAAGGCCTGCCGCGCGGCCGGCGCCGCCATCGTGCCCCAGGGCGGCAATACCGGCCTTGCCGGCGGCGCGGTGCCCGACGCCTCCGGCGCCCAGGTGGTGCTTTCGCTGAACCGCATGAACAAGGTGCGCGCCATCGACCCGGTGGGCCTTACGATCTCCGCTGATGCCGGCTGCATCCTCAAGGTGGCGCAGGATGCCGCCGCCGAGGCCGGTCGGCTCTTGCCCATCAGCCTTGCGGCGGAAGGCTCGGCGACCGTGGGCGGCGTGGTCTCCACCAATGCCGGCGGGGTCAACGTGGTGCGCTACGGCATGGCCCGCGCGCTGGTGCTGGGGCTCGAGGTGGTGCTCGCCGATGGCACCGTCGTGGACATGGCCCGCCAGCTCCGCAAGGACAATGCCGGCTACGACCTGAAGCAGCTCTTCATCGGCACCGAGGGGACGCTGGGCATCGTCACCGGCGCCGTGCTGCGCCTCGTGCCCCGGCCCCGGCATACGGTGACGGCGCTGCTCTCCGTGCCCAGCCCCCAGGCGGCCCTCGACCTGCTGGCGCTGGCGCAGGACGAGCTGGGCGACACCCTCTCCGCCTTCGAGCTGATGAGCGGCTATTCCTTCGACCTGCTGAAGCGCCACCTCAACCTCACCCCGCCCATCGCCTCCGGCGACTGGTTCGTGCTGCTGGAGGCCGGCGCCAGCCTGTCCGGCCTGCGGGAGGCGGCGGAGGCGGCGCTGGCGGCGGCACTGGAGAACGGCACGGCGCTCGACGGCGTCATCGCCGAGACCGGCGCCCAGGCCACCCAGCTCTGGGCCCTGCGCGAGCACATCACCGATGGTGAGGCCCGCGAGGGCAAGAGCATGAAGCACGATGTCTCCGTGCCCATCGTGGATGTGCCCGCCTTCCTGGAAGCCGCCGACATCGCCATCGCCGAGGGCGCGCCGGGCGCAAAGGTCAATGCTTTCGGGCACTTGGGCGATGGCAACATCCATTACAACGTGGTGCTCGCCCCCGGCCAGGACGGGGCCGCCATCAACACCCTCGTGCACGATGTGGTGGCACGCTTTGCCGGCTCTATTTCTGCCGAGCACGGCATCGGCCAGTACCGGGTGGACGAGCTTCTTATCCGCCGCGCGCCGGCGGAGATCGCCCTCGCCCGCACCCTCAAAAGAGCCCTCGACCCGGACGATTTCCTGAACCCGGGAAAGGTCCTGCCAGCCGGGGGCTGACCCCCGGCCGCACAAAAGGCACGCTGGAACAAGGCCATGGACAGCTTCGACTATATCGTCGTGGGAGGCGGAACCGCAGGGACGATCCTGGCGGCCCGCCTCTCGGAAGACCCCCGCCGCACCGTCCTCCTCTTGGAGGCGGGGGGCACGGACCGGGGCTTCTGGGTGCCCATTCCGGCCGGCTTCTCCAAGCTTCTGGCCGGCAGCGCCTTCAACTGGCGCTTCCATACCGAGCCGGAACAAAATACCTACGACCGCCCCATCGTGGTGCCGCGGGGCAAGGGGCTGGGCGGCTCAACCCTCATCAACGGCATGATTTTCGTGCGCGGCCAGCGCCAGGATTATGACGGCTGGGCGCAGCTCGGCGCCACCGGATGGGGCTTTGACGACGTCCTGCCCTACTTCAAGAAGTTCGAGACCTTCGAGGCCTTCGACATCGACACGAACGTGCGCGGAACCGACGGCCCCATCAACATCGTCCGCGTGGGCGAACGCCCTGTTCTGTCTGAGGTTTTCATCAAGGCGGCCGAGCAGGCCGGCTACCCGCGCAACCCCGACTACAACGGCAAGGTTCAGGACGGGTTCGGCTATTATCAGGTGAACCAGAAAAACGGACGCCGCTGGACCGTAGTGGACGGCTATCTGCGCCCCGCCCTCTCCCGCCCCAACCTCAAGGTGGCGACCCACGCCCAGGCCCTCTGCCTCACCCTCGACGGCCAGCGGGTGACCGGGGTGACCTACCGGCAGGGCGGGCGTGAGGTGGCGGCGACGGCGAAGGGCGAGGTGCTGCTGGCCGCCGGGGCGGTGCAGTCGCCCCAGCTTCTGGAATTGTCGGGCATCGGCCATCCGGACACGCTGAAGGCGGCGGGCATCCCGGTGGTGCATGCCCTTTCCGGGGTCGGCAACAATTATCGCGACCATTTCGCCACCCGCATGAACTGGCGGGTGAAGCAGCCGGTGACCCTCAACGAGCAGACCCGCGGCCTCGCCCTCGCCAAGGCGGTCGCGCAGTATTTCCTGACGCGCAAAGGTATTCTCACGCTGGGCACCGGCCTTGCCCATGGTTTCGTCAAGACGCGACCGGGGCTGGAGGGGCCGGACGTGCAGTATTTCTTCATGCACGCCAGCTACGCCAACGCCGCCGACCGCGCGCTGGATCGCCAGCCGGGCATGACCATCGGCGTCACCCAGCTGCGCCCGCAATCCATCGGCTCCATCCACGTGACGTGCGCCGACCCGTTCAAGGCCCCGGCCATCCGGCCGAATTTCCTTGCGGCTCAGGAAGATCGCGACTGTCTGGTGGAGGGCATGAAGATCGCGCGGCGCATCGTCGAGCAGCCGGCCATGGACCCCTACCGGGCGTTCGAGATGAACCCCGGCCCGGATGTGCAGAGCGACGCCGACTTCCTGGAGTTCGCCCGCCGCACCGGGCAGACCATCTACCACCCGGTGGGTACGTGCAGCATGGGCACGGGACCTGCGGCGGTGGTGGACCCGCGCCTCAAGGTCATCGGCCTCGACGGCCTGCGCGTGGTGGACGCCTCGGTGATGCCCACCATCGTCTCGGCCAACACCGCGGCAGCGGTGATGATGATCGCCGAGAAGGCCGCCGACATGATCAAAGCGGATGCGAGGTAGGAGGGGCTGATCGGGGCGGTGACGGATGCGCCAGGACCCCAAGCCCAGCCTGCCCCCTCCCCGGCTGCGCTCGCCCACAACGGAGTCCCTTTTGCTCAGCCGAAAAGGGAACTCCATAAAGGGAACTCCATGCACGGGCGCGGGGGCGGCACGGTGCTGGCGGGGGCTCGCCCCCCGCCCTGCGCCCCTCAGAAGAAGCCCTTCGACGGCAAGGGCGTGCCCTTCACCAGAAGGGCGCCGATGGCCTGCGCCTTGTAGCTCGCCGGATTATGGGAGGCGATGGTGCGGGCGTTGCGCCAGTGGCGGTCGAGATTGACGCTGCGCTCGGTGGCGGAGGCCCCGCCCGCCTCGAACAAAAGTGAGCCCGCGCGCAGCGAAAGCTCGTCCACCACGATCTTGGCCTGCGCCGCCGCCCGCGCCGCATCGGCGGCGAGCGCCTCGGCCGGCGCGTTGCGGTCGCGGGCGAGGCTGACGCGGTCGAGGGCATCGGCGGCGGCCAGAACGATGGCCTCGGCGGCAAAGGCGTGGCTCGCGATCTGGCCGATGGTCTGCTGCAGGAAGGGGTCGTCCACCGGGTTCGGCGTCGGCGCGTAATAGAAGCTGCGCTTGCGCCTTGTCACCAGCGCGATGGCATCCTCCAGCACGCCGCGCACGATGCCCGCCACCACGGTGGTGAGGAAAAGCTGGGCCTGGGTGTTGGAATAAGCGAGGCCATAGCCGCGATCCGGCGTGTCGAAAATGGCCTCGTCCGCCTCCACCCGCACGCCATGGAAGCGCGTGGTGCCGGAGCCGGTGAGGCGCTGGCCGGCGCCGTCCCAGTCGTCCACCACCTCCAGCCCCTCGCGCCTGGTGGGAATGATGACCGAGGCGACGCGCCCGTCCTTCGTGCCCGCGCGCACCAGCATGGCGTCGGCGAACAGGGTGCCGGTGCTGTAATATTTCACGCCGTCGAGGCGGAAGCCGTCGCCGTCGGGCGACAGCACCGTGTCGGTGGGCACGCCGCCGCCGGCGGGGCTGGCATTGGCCTCGGTGCTGGCGAGGCCGAACAGGGCGCCGTCGCGCACCTGCTGTTGCCACTGGCGGGCGCGCGCGTCGGCGGGGATGCGGGTGAACTGCTCGGCAACGGTGAAATGGTTGCGGAAGATGTGGGCGACGTTGGCATCCGCCGCCGCCAGCTCCAGCGCCAGCGCGTAAAGCTCGCGGAAGGAGGCGCCGGCGCCGCCGTCTTCCTTCGCCAGGCGCAGGGCGCCGAAGCGGGCCTCGCGCAACAGGTCCACCGCCTCGAACGGCAGGATGCGCCGGTGCTCGCGCTCCGACGAGCCGCGCCCGATATGTTCGATGAGGCGCCGCCAGGGCGCGGGATCGGCCACGGGCGGCCCCGAAAGGCGGACGGACACATCAATGACGGGCTTGTTCATAACATCCTCGAAGGCTTGGAACGGGCAGAGTTAAGGGGCCCGGCGAAGGGCTCAAGAGTTTTGCGTTGACGCGTTTTCTTCACGCGAACCGGTATCCACTTCGCTCGAAAACGCTCTAGAGCGCTTTCCGCTCGCCTTGGCTCACGCAAATCACTCTAGAATTTTGCGTTGACGCGTTTTCTTCACGCGAACCGGTATCCACTTCGCTCGAAAACGCTCCAGAGCGCTTTCCGCTCGCCTTGGCTCACGCAAATCACTCTAGAATTTTGCGTTGACGCGTTTTCTTCACGCGAACCGGTGTCCACTTCGCTCGAAAACGCTCTACATCAGAACTGCGCCAGATGATCGGAGACGGTGATGGGCTCGGGCAGGATCTTGCGCGCCACCAGCCAGTCGGCCGCCTTCTGCAGGTCGGCGACGAAGGCCTTGTCGGTGACGGGGATGAGCTTGTAGGTGCGCCGGCGCTCGATGAACTGGTCGCGGATCACGTCCGAATAGCCGGCGCGCTTCTGCACGATGGTCTCGGCCTCCACCACATTGGCGTTGACCCACTTGGCCTCTTCCTCATAGGCGGCGGCCACGGCGCGGACGATCTGGGAATTTTCCTGCGAGAACTTGCGGCTGGTCACATACGAGCTGTAGTCGATATAGAAATCGAGGTCCCGGCCCTCGAGGAAGATGTCGTGGGCCTTGTATTCGAGCCGCGCGATATCGACGCCGGGGCTCCACATGGACCACGCGTCCACCTTGCCGGAGGCGAGCGCCGGGGCGGCGTCCGGCGGGTTGAGATAGACGAACTTCACCTTGGAGCGGTCGATGCCGTTCTTCTCCAGCGCCGCCACCAAAAGGAATTCGCCAAGGCCCGAGCGGTTGACCGCCACCGACTTGCCGACGAGGTCCGACACCTTGTCGATGCCCGAGCCGTCCTTGGCGATGATGGCGGTGGTGCGCGGCTCGTAGAGCACGAACTGGCTGAACACCAGCGGCGAGCCGGCGATGATGGCCGCCAGCGCCGGGGTGGTGGAGCCGCCGAAGCCGAAATCCGCGCTGCCGCCGGTCACCGCCTGCAGGGTCGGGGCGTGGTTGGGGAACGGACCGAGCCATTCCACCTTGATGCCCTTTTCGGCGAGGGCCTTCTCGAAGGCGCCGCGCTCCTTGGCGATGAGGGTGAGGCCATGGAAGCCCCAGGTAAGGCGCACCGTGTCGGTGTTGCGGGTGTCGGCCGCCGCGAAGGCGGTCGACTGGACGACGAACGGCAGCAGGCCGGAGGCGGCGCCCGCGCCCGCCAGGGCGGTGGCGAGGAACTGGCGGCGGGAGGGGATCAGGAAGGAGGACATGGCTTCTCTCGGAAAAAGGGATCAGGCGCTCTTGAGGTCGTCGACGACCCCGAGCTCGGCGAGGAGGGTGGCGCGGGTGGCGGCGGGCAGGCCCGGGACCGACGGCCGGTGCTCGGCGGCGATGGCACCGCCGCGCATGACGAGGATGCGGTCGGCGAGCGCGATGGCCTCCTCCACGTCGTGGGTGACGAGGAGCACGCCCGGCCGGTGCCGCGCGACGAGATCCTTCACCAGCACGTGCATGCGGATGCGGGTGAGGGCGTCCAAGGCCGCGAAGGGCTCGTCCAGCAGCAGCAGTTCGGGCTGCTGCACCAGCGCGCGGGCCAGCGCCACGCGCTGGGCCTGCCCGCCGGAGAGGTTGCGCGGCCAGTCATCGAGCCGGCCGCCGAGGCCCACTTCGGCCAGCGCGGCGGCGGCCTTCTCGCGCGCGCCCTCCGCCGGCAGGCCGAGGGCCACGTTGCGCCACAGGCTGTCCCACGGCAGCAGGCGCGGTTCCTGGAACACCACGGCCGGTCGCTTCGGCGCCTCGATGCGGCCGCCGTCGATGGGGTCGAGGCCGGCGAGCGCCCGCAGCAGGGTGGTCTTGCCGCAGCCGCTCTCGCCCAGAAGGGCCACGAACTCGCCGCGCCTTATGGTGAGGTCGAGCCGGTCGATGACCACGCGCGGCCCGTAGGCGCGGCGCAGGCCGAAGACGCGCACCGCTGCGGGGGCGTCCTGGGCGGGGACATCCTGAAGGGCGGCGGTCATCGGGCCGCTCCGCCGAAATTGGGATGCCAGGCCAGCAGCCGCCGCTCCAGCAGCCGGGCGATGGAATCCGCCACCACGCCGATGAGGGCGTAGATGACGATGGTCAGCACCACCACGTCGGTGCGCAGGAATTCGCGCGCGTCCATGGCGAGGAAGCCGATGCCGGCCTGGGCGCCGATGGTCTCCGCCACCACCAGCGCCAGCCATGCCGTGGCCAGCGAATAGCGCACACCGGTGAGGATGGAGGGCAAGGCCCCCGGCAGGATGATGCGGGTGATCATCTGCCAGGTGGACAGGCCCTGCACCCGGCCCAGTTCCAATAGCTTGCCGTCCACCTGCCGGATGCCGAGGGTGGTGTTGATGTAGATGGGGAAGGCGACGCCCAGCGCCACCAGGAAGATCTTTTGCCCCTCGCCTACGCCGAACCACACGATGACCAGAGGCAGCAGCGCCAGGAAGGGAATGGCCCGCACCATCTGCACGCTGCGGTCGATGAGGGCCTCGGCGAGGCGGGAGAAGCCTACCAGGATGCCCAGCACGAAAGCGATGCTGCCGCCGAGGACGAAGCCCACCGCCGCGCGCAGCAGGCTGGTGCCGAGGTCGTGCGGCAGCGAGCCGATGGTGGCGAGGCGCCACGCCGTGCGCACCACCTTGCTGGGCGCCGGCAGCACCTGCGGGGTGACATAGCCGGTCTGGGCGAGGATTTCCCACACCAGCACCAGCAGCACCGGCGCCAGCCAGGACAGGGCCAGCAGGGCGCGCGGGCCGAAGACGCGGGGGCCGCGCGCGGGGGCGGCGGACCCACCGGCGGCGAGGCCCGGCAGGGCGAGGGTTACGGTGTGGTCGGCTTGGCTCACGGTGACCTCGGGGTGACGGAAGGGGGAGGGCTCAGCCCGCCTGCGACTGGCGAAGCTCGATGCGCGGCGGCGCGGCGCGGCCGAGGCGCGGGAACACCTCCTGCGCGAAGCGGTCGAGCTCGACGGTGAGCGGCTGGAACTGCAGCATGAACAGTTCGATGCCGGCGGCATGGAAGGCGCGGATGCGCTCGGCCACCTGGTCGTAGCTGCCGACGAGCCCCGCCGCCGTGCCGCCATTGGTGCCGACGCGGGGCGACTTGGCGAAGGTCTTCACCATGACCACGTTGGGATCGGTGCGCTCCGCCTGGGCGGCGCGCACGCCTGCATCCCTGGCCGCCAGCGCCGCGAGCCGCTCATATTCCTCCTGCGCCTCCCGCTCGGTTTCCCGCGCGATGACGAAGGCGGCGAGGCCGAACGACAAGGGCGCGAGCCGGCGCGGACGCCGCCTCAGGTCGGCGATGAAGGAGGTCACGTCCTCCAGCGGCTGGCCGTTGATGAAGAACACGTCCGCCGCATCCGCCGCCAGCGCGCGGGCGGGCTCGGATTCCCCGCCGAGATAGATGCGCGGGCGGGCGCGGTGGAGGTCCTTCGGGGTCAGCTGATAGTCGGTGAGGGCGAAGTTCTCGCCCTTGTGGGTCACGCTCTCGCCGCGGATCAGGCGCTCCACCACGGAGATCCATTCGCGGCCATAGGCATAGCGCTCATCATGCTCGCCGAAGGGGATGCCGGCTTTCTCGAATTCGGCGCGGTTCCAGGCGTTGACGAGGTTGAAGGCGAAGCGGCCGCGCGAGATGTTCTCGATCTGCAGCGCCATCTTCGCCAGCACCACCGGGTGGTACAGATAGGGCTTGATGGCGGCGATGATCTCGATGCGGCTGGTGAGGGCCGCCAGCGCGGCGGAGGCGGTCCAGGCCTCGATCTGGTCATGGTCCGGCAGATGCGGGTTCACCGTGTGCTGCGCCACCAGCGTCGCATCGTATCCCAGCGCCTCGGCCTGAAGCACCGTGTCGCGGTTGTGCTCCCAGGAGGCGTTGAACGGCTCGGCCGGATCCTGGAGCGCCGCGCGCGGCCCGTGAACGGGCGCCCAGACACCGATGCGGAGGGGAGGAACGGACATGGCTTGCCCCTGAGCACGCGCCGGTCGGCCTGCCTCGCAGGCGGATCAGCCAACGCGTTCTCACTCTTAAGGTTTAGAGCCGGATTCACCGGTCGGGATCGGCTCGACCCGATCGGACCCGGCTCTAGTATATTATTTTGATAGAAAAGATTGATATTATGAACATGTCAAGCCGTGGCGGCGTCACAGCGCCCTCAGGAAGGCCACCAGCGCCGCCTTTTCCCCAGCGGTGAGGCCCAGCGCGCGGATGTGCGGGGAGCGGCGCGCGGCCTCCCGGTACAGCGGGCGCGCGGCCTCCTGCGCGTTGCGCGCCCACACCTCGCCGCCGCCCCGGTCATAGAGGTTCACCACGCCCTCCAGCGTCGGGAACAGGCCGTTGTGCATGAAGGGCGCGCTCTCGCTCACATGCCGCAAGGACGCCGTGCGGAAGCGTCCCGCATCCTCGGCGTCTCCGGTGACATTGAGGCGGCCGAGATCCTGCCCCGGCTCGCCGAAGAAGGAGAGGCGCAGGTTGTGGAAGCCCTCGTCGGTCAGGCGCGGGCCGAAATGGCAGTTGGCGCAGCGCGCCCTGGTGCGGAAGAGGTGAAGGCCGGACACTTCCGCATCGCTCAGCGCGGCCCGGTCGCCGGCCATGAAGCGGTCGAATCGCGTGGGCGTGTCCAGCGTTTCCAGATAGGCGCCGAGCACGGCGGCCAGCGTGCGGGGCGAGACGCTTTCCGCCCCGAAAAGGCGCGTGAAATCCAGGCCATGGGTGCTGGCCGCAATCCGCGCGATCACCGGCGCGAGGCCCGCGTTTCCCATCTCGTCGGCGGCGGTGAGCGGGGCGAGGACGCGCGCGGAAAGCACCCCGCCCCCGCCGTCCCAGTCGAGGCGCGGACGGGCGGCGACGGCAAACAGCGCCGGCGGATTGCGCCGCCTGTCTCTTATACCCATCTCCGAGCCCACGAGACTGCAG
>NZ_JAIVFN010000050.1 GCF_030015065.1 Xanthobacter autotrophicus
GGTCAGGGGGCGTCGCGGCGGGGCGGGGTCACGGCGCCTGCGCCGACAGCACCGGGGCGAGGATGGCGAGGGCCTGTCGCTTTGCCAGCGGGCCGAGGGGCTCGGGGGACGCGATGTCGAGCGCGGTGAAGCGCACGAATACCACGGTGCGCGCCTCCTTGCGGGCGAAGCCCACGAACCAGCCGAACGGCCGCCCGCGGTCGAGGCCGCCATCGGCGAGCCGGCCGTTGCCGGAGCCGGTCTTGCCGAACACGAGCCAGCCCGCCGGCTGCTCGTCGATGACCATGAGGCGTTCGGTGGCGGCGACCGCTTCGGCGGAGACGGGCAGGGTGCCGTTCAGCATGCGGCGCAGGAAATCAATCTGCTCCCGCGGCGACAGGCGCAGCGACGAGGAGAGCCAGAAGCGCACCAGCGGCTCGGCCTCGCCCTTCAGGCCGCCCATGTTCTCGTTGCCGTAGGCGAAGCCCTTCAGGTAGCCGGCGATGCGCTCGGGCCCGAGCCGGCGGGCGAGGATCTGGGAATACCAGACCACGGAATTCTCCATCCAGGAGCGGGGCGTCTGTGGCCCGCGCGCCTCGGCGCGCTCGGGCTCCTCGCCCGGCGGCGGCGAGAACACCGGCTGCGCCTCGTTCTTCAGCAGGCCGGCATCATAGCCCATGAGGGCGAGGGCGATCTTGAAGGTGGAGTTGGGGGGATGGCGCGTCGCGCACAGGCCCTGCTTGGCCAGCACGCGCCCGGTGTCGAGATCGGTGGCGATGAAGCAATCTTCCGCCGCCCGCGCCGGCGCCGCGAGCGCCGTCGCGGCAAGGGCGAGGACGAGGCCAAGGGCGGCGCGCCTCAGTCTGGCGGGTCCCGAGGCGTGCCATGGAACCGCACGCCCGGTCCGGGGGAGTGCCATCAGGAGGCTTTCGCCGGCTTCTCGACGAGGCGCGGGGCGTAGGTGTGTTCCGCTGCGGGGAAGGTGCGGGCGCGCACCTCCTCCGCATAGCTCGCCACCGCCTTCTCGATGTCGGGACCGAGATTGGCGTATTTCTTCACGAACTTCGGCACGCGGTCGCCGAGGCCCAGCATGTCCTCCAGCACCAGGATCTGGCCGTCGCAGGCGGGCGAGCCGCCGATGCCGATGGTGGGCGGGGCCACCTCCTGGGTGATGCGGCGGGCCAGGGGCTCGGCGATGGCCTCCAGCACGATGGAGAAGGCGCCGGCCTCGGCGATGGCGCGGGCGTCGTCGAGGATGATGGAGGCTTCCGCGTCGTCCCGGCCGCGGGCCTTGAATGAGCCCAGCGTGTTGATGGCCTGCGGGGTCAGGCCCACATGGCCCATCACCGGCACGCCGCGATCCACCAGGAAACGCACGGTTTCGGCCATGCGGCGCCCGCCTTCGAGCTTCACCGCGCCGGCGCCGGTCTCCTTCAGCACCCGGGCGGCGGTGTGGAAGGCCTCGGTGGGGCTCGCCTCGTAGCTGCCGAAGGGCAGGTCCACCACGATGAGGGCGCGCCTGGTGCCGCGCACCACGGCGCGGCCGTGGACGATCATCATCTCCACGGTGACCGGCACGGTGGTCTCGAGGCCGTGCATCACCATGCCGAGGCTGTCGCCGACGAGGATGACGTCCACATGCCGGTCCAGCAGCCGCGCGGTGTGGGCGTGGTAGGACGTCAGGGAGACGATGGGGTCCCCCCCCTTGCGCGCCTGGATCTGCGGCGCCGTGATGCGGCGGGCATCGGCCTGACTGGACATGGCGTTCCTCTTAAGTGTCTGACGCAGGCGGCCTCACATGACGGGCACGCCGACCACGTATGGATGGAATAGGTAGGCGAGCGCGGCATAGAGCACCAGCCCCCCGCCCACGGCGAGCGCATCGCCGGCATAATTGTCGGGTGCCACCGGCAGGGGATCGCCGCGCCGCTTCACCGAGATGCGGTCATAGACCGCCCAGGCCAGCACCGTGCCGAACAGCACGATGGAGGCCACGTCCCCATTGGCGAGGAGGTGGGCGAGGGCCCAGATCTTCACGCCCACGAGCATGGGGTGCTTGAGCCAGGCCTTGATGTGGCTTGGAACGTAGGCCGCCACCAGCGCGATGGAGGCGAGCAGCATCAGCAGGAGGGTCAGGTGGCGCAGGCCCACAGGTGGAGTCCACAGCTCCGCCGGGCCCGCCGCGCGCCACAGGGCGTAGCCGTAGGCGGTGAGCAGCAGGCCGCTGATGGCGAGCAGGGAGAAGAAGCCCTTGTAGGCGGCTTCCCCCAATTGGGCGATGAGCTTGGCCCGAAGACCCCTGAGGCTACCCACCACATGGATGCCGAGGAAAACGAAAAGGCCGAACAGCATCATCACCATGGATTGATCTCCCTCGCCGGTTCCCGGCCGATGCCCGGACGGCCTGCCGGTGCTCCGGACCGGCGCCGGGACAATAGAACATTTCGGAGGAAAGTGGGCGGCGCCCTGCGTGAAGAAAATGCGACGGAACAAGCATCTAGAATGCCTTCTCGCAGGCGTGAAGCCCGCGTGGCCACCCCACGGAGGGCCGCCGCCGGGAAAACGGCGGCCCCTCGACCGGGCGGGATCGCGCCAAGGCCGCAGCCTTGCGCTGCAAGCTTGGCGTGGCAGTATGGTTTCCCAAGGGGGAGGAGGGACACGGCGATGACAGGGTCGAGCGCCGGCTTCCGGTCCATTGAAGGCGCCGCCGCAGGCGCGGCGAACCAGGCAGGCACCGCGGGATCATGCGCCGCCGGAGGGGGGCGGGCGGCGATGGCGGCTCTGGCTCTTCTCCTGCTGGCGGGCCTCTTCTCACCGGCGGAGGCGGCGGCCGTGGTGGCGCGGGTGGACCTGTCCTCCCAGCGGATGACCGTGTCGGTGAACGGGGTTCCGCGCTATTCCTGGGCGGTCTCCACGGCCCGGCGGGGCTACGTGACGCCCACCGGGGTCTACCGGCCGCAGCGACTCTACCGTGAGTACTATTCGCGCAAGTACTACAACTCGCCCATGCCCTATTCGATCTTCTACAGCGGGGGCTATGCGATCCACGGCAGCTATGCGGTGAACCAGCTGGGCGCGCCGGCATCCCATGGCTGCATCCGCCTGCATCCCTCCAGCGCGGCGACGCTCTATTCCCTGGTGAGGACCTATGGCCGGGGGAACACGGCGATCGTGATCACGCGGTGACGGAATCCCGGCCGGACGCCGGCCGGATCACCGCTCCGGACCCGGAGCGTCAGAGGAAGTACAGCACTGTCAGCAGCGCGAAGCAGGGCACCAGGAAGACGATCGACCAGCCCATATAGCCGAAGAAGCTCGGCATCTTCACGCCGCGGTGGCGGGCGATGGAGAGCACCATGAAGTTCGGCGCGTTGCCGATATAGGTCATGGCCCCCATGAACACCGCGCCCGCCGAGATCGCCTCCAGCGTCACCGCGAGCGGCCCCATGAGCTGGTGCGGGTCGCCGCCGGCGAGGTTGAAGAAGACGAGATAGGTCGGGGCGTTGTCGAGGAACGATGAGAGCGTGCCCGTGAGCCAGAAGTACCACACGTTCACCGGCTGTCCGTCCGGCCCGGTGACGAGGTCCACCAGCGGCGAGAAGGCGCCGCGCGATCCGGCCTTGAGAATGGCGATCACCGGGATGATGGTGAGGAAGATGGCGGCGAACAGCTTCGCCACCTCCATGATCGGCTCCCAGTCGAAGCCGTTGCGCTCGCGCACGATGGCGGGGGTGATGGCGAGCGAGACGAGGGCGAGGGCCACGAGCAGCACGTCGCGCACCACCCACTGCAGTTCCACATGGGTGCCGTAGACGTTGAAGGTGATGCCGGGCTTCCATAGGGCGCTGAGCAGGATGGCGCCGATGATGCCGCCGAGCAGCGGCAGGTTCTGCGCCCCGCGCAGCCCCAGGCCTTCCGTCCGCGGTGTCGGATCGGGCAGCCGGACGCCTGCCTCTTCCCTCGCGTAGAGGTAGCGGTCGAGCAGGTAGAAGGCGACGAGCAGGATCCCCGCGATCACCGCCGTGTCGTGCAGCAGGTGGGTGGTGGTCCAGAAGAAGTTCACGCCCTTCAGGAAGCCGAGGAACAAGGGCGGATCGCCCAGCGGCGTCAGCGAGCCGCCGATATTGGACACCAGGAAGATGAAGAAGACCACGGTGTGCACATTGTGCCGCCGGTCGTCATTGGCGCGCAGCAGCGGGCGGATGAGCACCATGGACGCCCCCGTTGTGCCGATGAGGCTCGCGATCAGCGTGCCGATGGCGAGAATGGCGGTGTTGACCTCCGGCGTGCCCTTGAGGTTGCCCGTCACCAGCACGCCGCCCGAGACCGTGAACAGGGCGAACAGCAGGATGATGAAGGGGATGTATTCGAGCAGCGCGGTGTGCACCACCTCGTATGCGGTGGCCGCCGGGCCATAGGTGGCGGCGAAGGGCACGGCGAAGACCAGCGCCCAGAACAGCGCGACCTTGCCGTAATGGTGATGCCAGAAATGGCCCGCCAGGAGCGGAAACAGCGCGATCGACAGCAGCATGCCCAGGAAGGGCAGGGCCCAGAGCGGCGACAGGCGGGCGCCGTCGAGCACAGGCACGCCCGCTGCGGCGAGGGCCGGCGAGGTGGAGAGGAGGGGCAGGGCAAGGGCGAAGGCGGATCCGAGTACGAAGACCATCGCCCGACGCTGCGCTGCCATTGCCACCCTCCAGATTGCCTGCTCAGGTGTGATGGACGATGTGGGCGCCCATGGCAAGGCGTGCGCGGGCGCAGGCGGCGCGCGGTGCTCCATTCCGGCCGCAGCGGCGGGACAGGCGGCTTCATGCGCCCGCTGCGGCGGGGAGAAAGGTTGACCGGACGGCCTGTTTCTGTCCTAGTCCCGCCCGTTTTTACCTTGACGGATCCATGACCCAAGATCGTGACCCGGAGCGCGCCCAGGAGCGTGCGCATGACCGCAGCCCGGACCGCTACAATGCCCGCGAGGCCGAGCCCAAATGGCAGAAGGCCTGGGCCGAGCGCGGCATCTTCCGCACGCGCAACGACGACCCGCGCCCGAAATTCTTCGTCATGGAGATGTTCCCCTATCCGTCGGGGCGCATCCATATCGGCCACGGCCGCAACTATGTGATGGGCGACGTGCTCGCGCGCTACAAGCGCATGCAGGGCTTCAACGTGCTTCATCCCATGGGCTGGGACGCCTTCGGCCTGCCGGCGGAGAATGCCGCCATCGAGCGCGGCATCCACCCCAAGAGCTGGACCTACGAGAACATCGCCTCCATGCGCGAGCAGCTCCAGCTGCTTGGCCTCTCGCTGGACTGGAACCGCGAGATCGCCACCTGCGACCCGTCTTATTATGCGGAGCAGCAGCGCATCTTCCTCGACTTTCTGGATCACGGCCTCGCCTATCGCAAGGAGAGCGAGGTCAATTGGGACCCGGTGGACAATACCGTGCTCGCCAACGAGCAGGTGATCGACGGGCGCGGCTGGCGCTCGGGCGCCATCGTGGAACGGCGCAAGCTTTCCCAGTGGTTCCTGCGCATCACCGATTTCGCCCAGGAGCTGCTGGACGCCCTCGATACGCTGGACCGCTGGCCCGAGAAGGTGCGCCTCATGCAGCGCAACTGGATCGGCCGCTCGGAAGGCATGGAGGTGCTGTTCGAGTTCACCAAGGCGGCGGTCTCGGCCGGCGCGCTGCCGGCGGCGGCGAAGGCGGTGAAGGTCTACACCACCCGTCCGGACACCCTGTTCGGCGCCTCATTCCTCGCCCTCTCTCCCGACCATCCGCTGGCCCGGCATCTGGGGCAGAAGGATGCGGCGCTCGCCGCGTTCATCGCCGAGTGCAAGCGCGGGGGCACCTCGGCCGAGGAGATCGAGACCCAGGAGAAGATGGGCTACGCCACCGGCCTCGAGGTCGTCCACCCGCTGGACGACAAGCGCACCGTGCCGGTCTATGTGGCCAATTTCGTGCTTATGGACTACGGCACCGGCGCCATCTTCGGCTGCCCGGCCCACGACCAGCGCGACCTCGACTTCGCCCGCAAGTACGGCCTTTCCGTCACCCCCGTGGTGCTGCCGCCGGAGACCGATCCCGGCGCCTTCGCCATCGACGACGTGGCCTATGACGGTGACGGCAGCCTGTTCAATTCCGGCTTCCTGGACGGCATGAGCGTGCCCGACGCCAAGGAGGCCGTGGCCCGCCGGCTGGAGCGCTTCCGCGTCGGCGACGAGCCGCAGGGCACGCGGCGGGTGAATTTCCGGCTGCGCGACTGGGGCATCTCGCGCCAGCGCTACTGGGGCTGCCCCATCCCGGTGATCCATTGCGACGCCTGCGGCCCCGTGGGCGTGCCGCGCGAGCAATTGCCGGTGGTGCTGCCCGACGATGTCACCTTCGACCGCCCCGGCAATCCGCTGGACCGCGCCAAGGCATGGCGCGACGTGCCGTGCCCCAAGTGCGGCAAGCCGGCCCGGCGCGAGACCGACACCATGGACACCTTCGTGGATTCGTCCTGGTATTTCCTGCGCTACGCCTCGGACAATCCGCAGGTGCCGCTGGACAAGGACGCCGTGGCCCACTGGCTGCCGGTGGACCAGTATATCGGCGGCATCGAGCATGCCATCCTGCACCTGCTCTATTCGCGCTTCTTCACCCGGGCGTTGAAGAAATGCGGCCGCGTGGACCTGGGCGAGCCGTTCGCCGGCCTGTTCACCCAGGGCATGATCGTCCACGAGACCTACAAGGACCGCGACGGAAAGTGGCTGTTCCCCGAGGAGGTGAAGCTCCTCGGCAACGGCAAGGCGGTGAAGATCGCCGACGGCTCGGACGTCACCGTCTCCCCGCCGGAGAAGATGTCCAAGTCCAAGCGCAACGTGGTGGCCCCCGAGGTGGTGGCGGATACCTACGGCGTGGACTGCGCCCGCTGGTTCATGCTCTCCGACACCCCGCCCGAACGCGACAGCGAGTGGACGCAGGGCGGCATCGAGGGCGCGTGGCGCTTCGTGCAGCGGGTCTGGCGTCTGGTGAACGAGGCGGTGGAGCTGGGCGCCCCCGCCGGCGCGCCCCGCCCCGATGCCTTCTCCGATACCGCCCTCGGCCTGCGCCGGGCCGCCCATGGCCTGGTGGCGACGGTGGCCGAGGACATCGAGCGCCTGCGCTTCAACGTGGCGGTGGCCCACGTGCACGAGTTCGCCAACGCCTTCGGCACCGCCGTGGCCGCGGCCCGGGTGGAGAAGGCTGTGCCGCCGGACCTCGCCTTCGCCCTGCGCGAGGCGGCGGAAATGCTCGCCTCGGTCGTCGCGCCCATGGTGCCGCACCTAGCCGAGGAATGCCGGGTCGCCCTCGGTGGCGAGACGCTGGCGGCTGAGGCTCCGTGGCCGAAGGTGGAGGCCGACCTGCTGCGTCAGGACACGGTCACACTTCCGATCCAGATCAATGGCAAGAAGCGCGATGATATCGTCGTGCCGCGCGAGGCGACGGCGGCGGAAGTCGAAGCCCTGGTGCTGAAGCTGGAAAGCGTGCAGCGGGCACTCGACGGCCGCGCGCCAAAGCGTATCATCGTGGTGCCGCAGAGGATCGTGAATGTCGTTGCCTGATCCCTCGTCCTTGGCTTTCCGCCCCGCAGCCCCCCTGCTGGCGCGGCTCGCTCTCGTGTGCGCGCTTGCGGGCGCGCTCGCCGGCTGCTTCCAGCCGCTCTATGCGGAAAACGCCACGGTGGGCGGTCCCGCCCTCATGGACAAGTTCCGTGACGTGGAGGTGGTCGAGATCCGCGGCCGGCTGGGCAACGATCTGCGCAACGATCTCATCTTCGCCCTGAGCGGCGGGGAGGGGAACCCGAAGGGTGCGCCCTTGCAACTCATCATTGCGGTGGATACCTCCAGTTCCACCGCCATCGTGAACTCGTCCTCCGGCCTGCCGGAGAACCAGATCGTGCGCGTGACCGCCAACTGGCGCCTTGTGAAGGCCGATGATCCGAAGAAGAAGGTGGTGACCTCCGGCGCCGCCTCGGGTACCGCCACCATCGACACCAGCGACCAGCGCTTCGCCAATTACAGCGCCGGCATCGACGCGGAGAAGCGCGCGGCCCGCAGCGTTGCCGACCAGATCAAGGCCCAGCTTGGCGCCTTCTTCATCCGGAGCCCCGGCACCCCCGGCTCGGCGAGCTGAGCCGTGGTCGCGGTGCGGCCCGGCGACGCCGAGGCGGCGCTGGCCCGGCGCGACCCGGGAAAAAGCGTGGTTCTCATCTTCGGGCCCGATACCGGCCTCGTGCATGAGCGCGCCCAGGGCCTCGTGCGCCGGGCCGTGCCCGATGCGCATGACCCGTTCGCCCTGGTGCGCCTGGAAGGCGACGAGATCTCCTCCGACCCGCGGCGGCTGATCGACGAGACCTCCACCATCGGCCTGTTCGGCGGCGAGCGGGTGGTGTGGGTGCGCGCCGGCGGCAAGAACATCGTGCCGGCGCTCCAGCCGGTGCTGTCCGGCCGCTGCGACGCCCTGGTGGTGGTGGAGGCCGGCGACCTGAAGAAGGGCGCCCCCCTGCGCGCCTTGTGCGAGAACGCGCCGAACGCCCTCGCCATCGCCTGCTATGCGGACACCGACCGGGACCTCGCGCGCCTCGTGGACACCATGATGGCGGAGGCCGGCCTCGCGATCGACCGGGACGCGAGGGACCTGCTGGTCTCCCTCATCGGCGGCGACCGCCTTGCCTCCCGCGGGGAGATCGCCAAGCTTATCCTGTATGCCCAGGGCGAGGCGCGGGTCACGGCCGAGGACGTGCGCACCATCGTGGGCGATGCCTCGGCGCTTGCCCTCGACGACGTGGTGGATTCGGCGCTGGCCGGGGAAACGCGCGAAGCCCTCGCCGCTTTGGCCAAGGCCTTCGGCGCCGCGACGCGGCCCGACGCGGTGCTCGGCGGCCTGCTGCGCGCGCTCACGGCGCTGCATCCCATGACGCTGGCGGTGGCTGGCGGGGCAAGTCCCGATCAGGTTGTGGGATCAGCCCGCCCGCCGGTGCATTTCTCGCGCAAGCCCAGGCTGGAGAAGGCCCTGCGCGGTCTCGACCCGGACCGGTGCCTCAAGGCGCTCCTGGCGGTGGACGACGCGGTCCTCGCCGCCCGTCGCAACGCCACGCTGGCCCCCGCCATTTGCGAGCGGGTGGTGCTCCAGGTGGCGCAGCAGGCGGGGCGGGGGCGGAGGTAGTTCGGTGGAGGGTCAGTCCGCCTCGTCGGGCCTCAGGGTGCGGAAATGGCCCTTTGCCTGGAGCCAGCCGAGCGCGACGAGGCCCGGCAGGCCCGCCACCGCCGTGAGGGCGAAGAAGAGCGGCCAGCCCGATGCCTCGGCGATGGCGCCGCTGGAGGAGCCGAGCAGGGTCCGGCCCACGGCGGTGAGCGCGGTGAGCAGGGCATACTGGGTGGCCGTGTGCTCGCGCGCCCCGCACAAGGCGGAGAGATAGGCGACGAAGATCACCGTGCCGATGGCGCTGGTGAAGTTCTCGACGAGGATGACGCCGGTGAGCAATGTCGCGTTCGGCCCGGCATAGGCCTGCGCGGTGAAGCCGAGGTTCGAGGTCATCTGCAGCACGCCGGAGATCCACAGGCAGGTAACCAGCGGATAGGCGCGGGCAAGATAGGCGCCGACGAAGCCGCCGACGATGGTGCCGCCGAAGCCCACCACCTTCACGATCTCCACGTAGGTCGCCTTGCTGAAGCCGATGTCCAGCACGAACGGCCCGGTGAGCACGCCGGCGAAGGCATCGCAGAATTTGAACAGCATGACGAACAGGAGGATCATCACGGCCTGGTCGCGGGTGAGAAACTCGCGGAACGCCCCCACGGTGGTGGCGAGCAGCCGGTGTCCGGTGCCATCGCCCGGCGTCCGCTCCGGCGCCTTGGGCTCGCGGGCGAACAGGGTGGCGATGATGCCGATGGCCACGCACGCCCCCGCCAGCAGGTAGCCCCAGAACCAGCTGGTGCCGCGCGGCAGGCCGAGCGCTTCCTCCAGATACGCCACCAGGGCGATGACGCCGGCGCCCGTCGCCAGCATGGCGATGCGGTAGCCGGTAACGTAGCCCGCCATGCCGGCGGCCTGTTCGCTGGAGGTGTCCAGCCGCTCCACGCGGAAGGCGTCCACCGCGATGTCCTGCGTGGCCGAGGCAATGGCGACAGCCAGCGCGCAGGCCGCCACCGCGAAGGGGGAGGCCACCGGGTCCTGCACCGCGAGCGCCGCGATGGCGGCCATGAGCACCATCTGGCAGGCGAGCAGCCAGCCGCGCCGCCGGCCCAGCAGCCGCGACAGCAACGGCACGTCCACCGCATCGAGCACCGGCGCCCAGAGGAATTTCAGGGTATAGGGCAGGCCGACCAGGCTGAAGAGGCCGATGGTGGTGAGGGTCACCCCCACGTCCTTCATCCATAAAGCGAGGGTGCCGCCCGTGAGCGCCAGCGGCAGGCCCGAGGAGAAGCCGAGCAGGCTGACGCTCAGCACGTCGCGCTGGGTGTAGAGCGCGAACGCCTCCTTCGGGGAGCGGCGCTGCGGCTTGGTTCCGCCGGTCGGGCTGAGGGTTTGCTCGGTCATGTGGATCCTTCGGCCGTTGCCGGCGGGCCGCGCGCTTGCGGGAGCCCGCGCGCCTTGCCTGTCCCGACATGTTTATGACCGTGACCGGTGAAAAGGTCCCTACCGGGGCAGCGGTGCCGAAGCCACCGCGAGGCCCGCGACCGCCAGGTCCGGAACCGTCAGGCCTGGGACTGGCTCCAGAGCCCGGCTTCCACCTTGGACACCGCGATGACGGCCTGGGTGCGGCTTTCGACGCCGAGCTTCTGCAGGATGGCCGAGACATGGGCCTTTACCGTCGCCTCCGAGACGCTCAGCTCATAGGCGATCTGCTTGTTGAGCCGGCCTTCGGACAGCATCATCAGCACCCGCACCTGCTGCGGAGTGAGCGTGGAGAGCCGGGTGATGATGGCGTCTGTCTCCGCATCGGCGCGGGTGGACATGTTGATGTCCGGCGGCACGAAGGCTTCGCCCCCGAGCACGCTGGATACCGCATCGCGCATGGCGGCGACGCTCATGGTCTTCGGAATGAAGCCGGATGCGCCGAGATCAATGCAGCGGCGGATGACGGCGGATTCCTCGTTGCCCGATACCACCACCACCGGCAGGCTGGCATATTGGGCGCGCAGATAGATGAGGCCGGAGAAGCCACGGGCGCCCGGCATGGTGAGGTCGAGCAGGATCAGGTCGAAATCCTGGTCGCGTTCGAGCAGCGCGGTCAGGTCGTCGAAGGTGCCCACCTCCTCGATGGCGGCATCCGCATGGCGTCCGAGCACCGCCTCGCGCAGGGCGCCGCGGAACAGGGGATGGTCGTCGGCGATAACGAGGCGCAGGCTGCTCCCGGCGGCTTCTCCCAATGCTCCCTCCCCAACGGCTCCGCCCTTCTTGTCGCCGCGGGGGCTGTACCCGCCGCGAATCGGCTCGCCCGATCATCAGTCCGTGGCGGAGCGGTGACAAGCCGATCACGCCATATGACCGATTGTTCCCGTGAATGCCAGCACCACCTCGCGTCGCTGGG
Organism: Xanthobacter autotrophicus; assembly: GCF_030015065.1. Taxonomy (GTDB): domain Bacteria; phylum Pseudomonadota; class Alphaproteobacteria; order Rhizobiales; family Xanthobacteraceae; genus Xanthobacter; species Xanthobacter autotrophicus_D. The sequence goes on from NZ_JAIVFN010000050.1 coordinate 11,529, forward strand.
GCCGGTCGCGGTGCTCGATCAAATAGAGACCCTGCCATGTGCCGAGCGCCATCCGGCCGCCGCTCACGGGGATGGACAGGCTGGTGTCGCTCAGCAGGGTGCGCACATGGGCGGGCATGTCGTCCGGTCCCTCGGTCTCGTGGACCCATCCGAAACCGCGCGGTGCAAGGCTGCGGAGGGCGGTGAGGAGGTCGGTGCGCACGTCCGGGTCGGCATTCTCCTGGATGGTCAGGGAGGCCGAGGTGTGGCGGCAGAACACGGTCAGGACCCCCGCGCCGGCGCCGATCTCGGTGAGGAAGGCGGCCGCTTCGGCGGTGATCTCCGTGAAGCTTTCGCCCGGCGTTCCCACTTGCAGGAGGGCCTCGGCGTGGCGGACGGCATCGCTCAGGGTCGGGGCGGAGCGGGTGGTGCGAGCCATGGCGGGTCTCCTGCGGGGCGCCGGTGGGGATGATCCGGCCGGCGTGGTTTCTGGTATCGGTGTCTTGCGGGGAGCGGTTACGGCTCGTACCAGTTTTCCCATCTCCCCGCCTCCCTCGCCCCGGCGGCCGGCCGCCGCTGCCAAGGACTGTCGCTGATGTCGAAGCTCGTTCTCGATGCCGCCGTCTTCTCGCCGGCGGCCATCGCGCCCGATACCCGCATGGTCAACGAGGCCATCATCAAGGTGATGAAGACCATACCGGACCGCTGGGCGGTGCCGTTGGCGGAGATCCGCGCCGCGCGGCTTTCCGGCAAGGGCGTGTTCCCGCTGTCGCCGGAAAGCCCGCGGGCGCGGGACGAGACCATTCCCGGCCCGCGCGGGGACGTTCCGGTGCGCGTCTACATGCCCGACGGCGCCCCCCGGGGCGTCTATCTTCATATCCATGGCGGCGGCTGGACGGTGGGTTCGGCGCGGGAGAACGAGGGAATTCTGGATCGCATCGCCGGCGCCTGCGGCCTCGCCGTCGTCTCGGTGGACTATGCGCTCGCCCCCGAGGTGCCGTTCCCGGCCGGCCCCGACGATTGCGAGGCGGCGGCGCTGTGGCTGGTGCGGGAAGGCAAGGCGCGTTTCGGCACCGACCGTTTCGCCATCGGCGGCGAATCGGCGGGGGCCACCTTGTCCGTCGTGACCCTGGCGCGGCTGCGCGATCGCCACCGGCTCTCGCCTTTTTCCGCGGCGGTGCTGACCGCCGGCTGCTACGACCTGCGCCTCACTCCGTCCGCGCGCAACTGGGGCGACGAGCCGCTGGTGCTGAACACGCGGGACATCCTGTTCTTCGTGAACAATTATCTCAGGCTCGACGGCAAGGCGGACGAGCCGGACGTGTCCCCGCTCCTCGGCGACCTGAAGGGGCTGCCGAAGGCGCTGTTCACGGTGGGCACGCGCGATGCGCTGCTGGACGACACGCTGTTCATGGCCAATGCCTGGCTGGCCGCAGGCAATGCGGCGGCGCTGGATGTCTATCCCGGCGGCTGCCACGTCTTCATCGGCTTTCCCGGCACCATCGCCGATCAGGCCATGAAGCGCATCTGTGATTATCTGAGCGCGTTCTGAAAGCCGGGTGCGGCGCGCCGCCTCGCGGTCCTCAGAGCCGTTCCTCGCCGCTCGGCGTGCGCAACTCGTCGATCAGGCCCTTCAGACGCCGATAGAAGCGCTCCGCATAAGCGAACGCCTGGTCGAGGTCGGAGGTGTCCGGCCTCGTATCCGACTTGGCTCCCGGCGCCGGCGCGGGCTGGCCCGGGGCCTGAGCCATGCCGCGGCGCAGGCCGTCCACTTCCGCCTTGAGCCGGGCGATCTCGGCTTCATAGGCATCGCGGGCGTCCGGGACGACCTCGCAGGTGAAGCCGGAGGGGCGCTTGGCGCACAGGGAGACCACGCCGGTCTCGCGGTCGAGCTTCAGCGCGCCGCCCTCCACCGGGGCGAAGGAAAAGCGCGGTGTCGTGGTCTCGGCCGCAGCCGTGCCCTGCGCGGCGGCCGGGCCGCAGGCCAGAAGGCCCAGCGCCAGAAGACCCGGCAGGCACGATGCGGGCGGACGGAGCGCGAAGAGGCTCGGATCAGTGGCGGAACGGGTCATCATCGCCTCCCGTGAAAAGCGGCCTGCCGCCCTCGACAGGCTTGAACGGCCGCCCGTGCGCGAAACATAAGCGCTTCGCGCCGGGCCGGAAGGGGTGCGTGACTTCACGCCATGGGGCGGAATGGCGGACGCCCGCTGGCGATGGCCTCGTCCAGCAGCTCGATGCGGTCCTGCCCCCAGAACACCTCGCCGTCGAGCACATAGGACGGGGCGCCGAACACGTCCGCCGCGATGGCCTTCTCGCGATTGCCCAGGTAGGCGCTGGCCGCCGCCTTTCCTCCGGCTGCCGCGACGAGGGCGGCGCCCGGCAGGCCCACGTCGTCGGCGGCGGCCGCGATCACCTCGGGAACCGCGAGGTTTTCCTGCCGCTGCCAGATTCCGGAGCAGATGCGGGCGATGAGGGCATCCGCCGGCAACCCGGCCTGGAGGGCGGCGATGATGGTCTGGTCGGCCAACGTGCCGTCGAGGGGCCAGAAGGCCGGGGCGAGGTTAAGCGCGATCCCGCGCTTGTCTCGCCAGCGCTGGAGCTCCACCAGCCGGTAGCGCTGGCGCTCGGGCGCGCGCCGCGCCAGCGGCAGGCCGCCCGTCTGGGCGAAGACCGGCCCGAGCTCCACCGGATGGAAGGTGACGGCGGCCTGGTGCCGCCGGGCCACGGCCATGAACGGCGCGTGGCCGAGAAAGCTCCAGGGACTGACGCAGGAGAAGAAATAATCGATGCGGCGGGCAGGGGCGGTCATGGCGGGCCGGATCCTTGGGGGTAGGGGCTCCCTAGAGCACGCGCCGATCAGCTTGCATCGCAAGCTGATCGGGCACCGCGTTCTCTTTCTTGAATTGAGAGGGCGATTCACAGATCAGATTGGTTCAATCTGATCGGATCGCGCTCAAGATGCAGGAGCGCGCACCACGGATCAATCGCCGCCTCGGGACAGTTGTACATTGCGGGGCCAGCTTGACAGGGGCGCGCCGGTGGTTCCCTCTCTGGCGGCCCGCATGGTGATCCGGGAGGCATCATTGGGCGAGGAACGGCATGCGGAACTGATGGGGCTCCGGAACGCGCTTTCCGGCGCGCCGCTGAAGGCGGCCATGGCGCAGGGTCAGGCCAGCGGGCCCGAGGCTGCGGCCGAGGCGGTCGGCAAGGCCGGCGGCAAGAGCGCGCGGCGCGCCGTGCGGCTCAATCCCCTGGCCTGGATGGCGGTGTCGTTCCTGGCCGGGACCGTGGTGGGCGCGCTGCTGCGGCCGGTCACCGCGCGCACGGGAGGGAATTCGGGATGAACGTCGACCAGCTCGGGCGCAACCTCAAGATCCTGCTGCGCACCAATACCATCATCGCCGAGATCCATCTGCGCCACGTGGCGGCGCGGGCCGGCCTGTTCGCCTTCGCGGCGCTGGTGGCGAGCTTCGGCGTGGTGATGCTGGGTGTGGCCCTGTTCCTGGCGCTGGAGGCGTCGCTGGGCGCCATCTGGGCCGCGGTGGCGGTGGGCGCCGGCGGGCTGGTGCTGGCCCTCATCGTGGCGGTCATCGGCGCCACGATGAAGCCCGCGCGGGAACTCGGCCTCGCCAACCAGGTGAACCAGGCGGCCATGGATGCGGTGCAGGCCGAGTTCAAGGCCACCACATCCAGCCTGTCCCAGTTCGCCTCCCTCACGGCTGTGCCGGGGCTGATGGTGCCGATCCTCACCTTCCTGCTGAGGGCTTTCCGCCGCCCGAAGGCGTGACGGGCGCGGTTCATCGCGCGCAAGGCCCTCACGCCTTGCGCGCCCAGCGGCCGTTCTCGTCCTGCTGCCAGTAGGTGAGGTCATGGCCCTGTGCCTTGGCCGCTGCCCTGGCCTCGCGCCAGCGCTCGCGGGCGGCGGCCACCTGTTCGTCGTCGCGCCCGTCGAACAGATGCACCACGCGCACATAGGGCGCGGCATCGGCCAGCGGCACCGCATCCACCAGGAAGCGGATCTGCGCGCCGTTGGGGTTGGCCTCGGTGGTGGCGATGAGCACCGGCTGGCGCTCCGGTACCGGCTGGGCCTCGGTGCCGTGGGGCAGGAACGAGGCCTCGCTGTAGGTCCACAGATGCGCATCGAGCGCGTCCCGCCGCTCCGCCGATCCGCACTGCACCACGCACCGCCAGCCGCGCTCCAGCGACTTTTCCAGGAGCGTCGGCAGCACCTGCTCCAGGGGGCGGCGTTCGAGGTGGTAGAAGAGGATTTCAGTCATGGCCGTGGCGGATCAGGGATGGGCTGAGGTTAGAGCACGTTCCGGCTGGTTTGCACCGGGAATTCGGCCGCGCTCTCCCGCGATTCGGGCCGCCGGTGGCGCTTGACCGGGGCGGGAGGGCCTTCCATATGCCGCCCCATGAGCCTGATCCACAACGAGCGCACCAAGCTGACGGCCAATGCCCTCGACCGGGCCTCCACCGCCTGCCTCACGGTGGGGCGCTGGGGCCGGCGGTGGCGTCGCTCTATGGATTGGGCGCTGCCGGCACCGCCGCCGCGTCCCATGGTGTTCTCATCGCCTTGGGCAGCATCTTTTGGCTGGCTGCGGCCGGCGTGCTACACTTCATGGCAAGAAGTGTGCTTGGACGACTGATATGACCGGCCTCTGGCTTTATGCGTATGTGGTGCTGCCCCTCGTGGTGATCGCCATGGGCTATGCCGCCGTGCGCCTGACCGAACCCCGGCATCCCCCGCACGCCGGCCCTGCCGAATAACGCCTGCAAGCGCCCCGCGATGGGGCGGGGCCGCTGATGGCGATTTTCCTTTGCGCGCGAGGCGAAGCCCGGCTCCGTGAAGACGGCGCTCCAAAAGACGGCGCTCCAAGCCCGCATCGCCCCGAACTGTCGCCCCGGCCGTCCTGAAGCTGCCGCTCCGCTCGGCCGGGACGCGCAAGGATGGGCGAAGGCGGGGCCTCAGCCCTCGTAATTGTCCTTCACCAGCCGGTCGAGCAGGCGCACGCCCCAGCCCGAGCCCCAGCTCTTGTTGATGTCGCTCGCCGGCGAGGACATGGCCGTGCCGGCAATGTCCAGATGCGCCCACGGCGTCTTGTCCACGAAGCGTTGGAGGAACTGGGCGGCGGTGATGGAGCCGGCATTGCGCCCGCCGGTATTCTTCATGTCGGCGAACTTGGAGTCGATGAGCTTGTCGTATTCCGGGCCGAGCGGCATGCGCCACACCCGTTCCCCGGTCTCCTGGCCGGCCTTGGCGAGGCGCTCGCTGAGGCCGTCGTCGTTGGAGAACAGGCCCGCATATTCCTGCCCCAGCGCCACCAGGATGGCGCCGGTGAGGGTGGCAAGGTCGATCATGAACTTGGGCTTGAACTGCTCCTTGGCGTACCAGAGCACGTCGGAGAGCACGAGCCGGCCCTCGGCATCGGTGTTGATGACCTCGATGGTCTGGCCCGACAGGGAGGTGACGATGTCGCCCGGCCGCTGGGCGGCGCCGTCGGGCATGTTCTCGACGAGGCCGACGAGGCCCACCGCGTTCACCTTCGCCTTGCGGGCGGCGAGGGCATACATGAGGCCGGTGACGCAGGCGGCGCCGCCCATGTCGCCCTTCATGTCCTCCATGCCGGCCGCCGGCTTGATGGAGATGCCGCCGGTGTCGAAGGTGACGCCCTTGCCGATGAAGGCCACCGGCGGCTCGCCCGCCGGCCCGCCGTTCCAGCGCATGATGACGACGCGGCTTTCCTTGATGGAGCCCTGGCCGACCCCGAGCAGCGTGGTCATGCCGGCGCGGGCGAGGGCGGCGTCGTCCATCACCTCGATCTCCACGCCGACGGAAGACAGATGCTCCTCGGCACGACGGGCGAATTCGGGCGGATCGAGCACGTTGGCGGGCTCGTTCACCAGGTCGCGGGCGAACAGCACGCCGTCGCCCACCGCATCGGCGGCGGTGAAAGCGCGCTTGGTGCCGGCCTCGTCGGAGACCAGCAGGGTCACGGCGAGGGCGCCGCGCTCGGTGTCGTCCTTCTTCTTGGTCTTGTAGCGGTCGAAATTGTAGGTGCGCAGGCGGATGCCGAGGGCGACCTCGGCCGCCGCCTCGGGGCCGATCTTGGTGCCGGGCAGGTCGAGCACGATGGTAGCCTCGCGGGCGGAGGCGGGGATCTTGCCCGCCGCCACGCCGCCGAGCTTGAGGAAGTCGGCGGGCTTGAGGTCCGCCGCCTTGCCCACCGAGACCACCACGAGGCGCGGCGCATCGAGGCCGGCGGGCGCCAGCAGGTCGATGGCGCTCCACGCCTTGCCCTTGAAGCGCTCGGCATCGAAGGCGCGGGTCAGGGCGGCATCGGCGCCCTTGAGCAGCTTCTGCGTCTGCGCGCCGAAGGCGAGGGTCTCGTCGGTCAGCACGATCAGCACGCCCTTGGGGGCGGTGGTGAGCCGTGCGAACGAGAGGGTGACGGGTTCGGACATGCGACGCTCCGGGCAGGAAAGGCATTCAAGGAATCGGTCTGTCGCCTCTTTCTCTAGACCGGCCGGCGCCCGGGTGGAACCGCCCATGCCGCCGCGCCCGAGCTTCGAGGCTCCCGTCTAGATGGGATGCCGGCCGAGGATGGGAAGGGCGCGGCGGCACCCCCATCGCGATTTCGGCTGCGGTCCGAAGGGAAGCCGGCATTCGGCGGAAGCCCCGCTGCGCACAAGCCTCTTGCGCAAAAGAAAAGGGGGGCGCCGGGCGCCCCCCTTGAATCCGTCAAAGACGAGGCCGCACAGGCGGGCCTCACTCGGCGGCGGCGTCCTCGGTGCCGGCGGCGGCCTTCTCGGCCTTCTCCTTGGCGCGCTCCTGGGCCTTCTGGCCGGGCTCGCCCTTCTTCGGGTTGTTCTTGGCCTCGCGCTTCAGCAGGCCGGCGGCGTCCAGGAAGCGGGCGACGCGGTCGGTGGGCTGGGCACCCTTTTCAAGCCAGGCCTTGGCCTTGTCGGTGTCGAGCACCACGCGGTTCTCCGCATCCTTGGCGAGGAGCGGGTTGAAGGTGCCGATCTTCTCGATGAAGCGGCCGTCGCGGGGCGAGCGGGCGTCGGCGATGACGATGCGGTAATAGGGGCGCTTCTTGGCGCCGCCGCGGGCGAGACGGATCTTCAGGGACATGAGTTTCTTCCTTTGGTCGTTCGATTAAGTGATCGTGCTGGTCGGGATCGTCATGCCCGGCCTTGTGCCGGGCATCCGCGCCCGGCCGTGACGGAGAGTGGGAATCCGCGTTACTTCTTCTTCGAGCCTCCCAGTCCAGGAAGGCCTTTCGGCAGGCCCGGCAGGCCGCCGGGGAACTTGGAGGGCAGGCCTCCCGGCAGACCGGGGAAGTTGGGGGGCAGGCCACTACCGCCGGCACCACCGGGACCGCCGGCGCCCATCTTCTCCGCCATGTCCTTGAGCATTTCCGGGGACGGCCCGCCGCCGCCGAAGCCCATCATGCCGGCAAGGCCCGCCAGCGGGCCGCGCTTGCCGGCGGGGCCGCCGAGGGACTTCATCACGTCGGCCATCTGGCGGTGCATCTTCAGGAGGCGGTTGATCTCCTCCACCTTGGTGCCGGAGCCGGCGGCGATGCGGCGCTTGCGCGAGGCGTCGAGGAGCTTCGGCGCGCGGCGCTCCTTCGGCGTCATCGAATTGATGATGGCCACCTGCCGCTTGAACACCTTGTCGTCGAGATTGGCGGAGGCGATCTGGTTCTTCATCTTGGCGACGCCCGGCAGCATGCCCATGAGCCCGCCGAGCCCGCCCATCTTCGCCATCTGCTCCAGCTGGCTGCGCAGGTCGTCAAGGTCGAAGGTGCCCTTGCGCATGCGCTCGGCGGTGACCTTCGCCTTCTCGATGTCGATGGCCTCGGCGGCCTTCTCCACCAGCGCCACCACGTCGCCCATGCCGAGGATGCGGCCGGCCACACGGTGGGGATCGAAATCCTCCAGCGCGTCCATCTTCTCGCCGGTGCCGAGCAGCTTGATGGGCTTGCCGGTGACCGCGCGCATGGAGAGCGCCGCGCCGCCGCGGCCGTCGCCGTCGGCGCGGGTGAGCACGATGCCGGTGAGGCCGACGCGGCCGTCGAAGGCCTTGGCGGTGTTCACCGCGTCCTGGCCGGTGAGGCTGTCGGCCACCAGCAGCACTTCGTGTGGGCCGGTGGCGGCCTTCACCTCGGCCACCTCGGCCATCAGCGCCTCGTCCAGCGTCACGCGGCCGGCGGTGTCGAGCATGACCACGTCGTAGCCGCCGAGCTTCGCCGCCTCGATGGCGCGCCTGGCGATCTGCACCGCGCTCTGTCCGGCGACGATGGGCAGTGTCGCCACCTCCACCTGCCTGCCGAGGGTGGCGAGCTGCTCCATGGCGGCGGGGCGGCGGGTGTCGAGGGACGCCATCAGCACCTTGCGCTTGCCGCGTTCGGTGAGGCGCCTGGCGATCTTGGCCGTGGAGGTGGTCTTGCCCGAGCCCTGCAGGCCCACCATCAGGATGGGCACGGGGGCGGGGGCGTTGAGGTCGATGGGGTCGGCGTCGGAGCCCAGGGTGGCGACCAGCTCGTCATGGACGATCTTGACCACCATCTGGCCGGGGGTCACCGACTTGATGACCTCCACGCCCACGGCGCGGTTCTTCACCCGGTCGGTGAAGGAGCGCACCACGTCGAGGGCCACGTCCGCCTCGATCAGCGCCCGGCGCACCTCGCGCATGGCCTCGCCCACGTCGGCCTCGGTGAGGGCGCCGCGCCGCTTCAGCTTGTCGAGTATGCCGCCGAGGCGGTCGGAAAGGGTATCGAACATGGCCGTCCGTGCTGTTGGCTCACATGGGGCGGGCCCTTGCCGCGCCGCGCGCCGGCCGGCAAGCCCAAGCCTGCAAGCCAACGCAAATCGCGCCCGAGGGCGCATCGCGCTGTCGGGCGGTGACCTCCGGACCCTTAGGTCCGGTCGGCGGATCGGCAGGGCCGTCCTCGTGAAGTGCGGGTGGTTAGCACCTTTGCGCGCGGGAGGCAAATTCCGGATCCGGACTCCCGATCATCGCCTTCGCTGCGGATTCCGTTTGCGGCGAGCGGAAACCGGCCGCGCGACGCTACTGCCCACGGCCTTATGAGGCCATACTCCGCCGGGCGCGCACGCGCTTCAAGGTTGCCGCGACGGAGGAAGTCCCATGCCTGACACCGCCACGACCGGCGCCGCGCCTGCGCAGGTGGTTCCCTTCCCGGCGGATTTCCGCACCCGGGAAATCGAGACCAACGGCACGACCATCCATGTCCGCTTCGGCGGCAGCGGGCCGGTTGTGGTCCTGCTGCATGGTTATGGCGAAACCGGCGACATGTGGGGCGCGATGGCTGCCGCGCTGGCGCCGGACCATACCGTGGTGGTGCCGGACCTGAGGGGCATGGGGCTCTCGGCAAAGCCGGATGGCGGCTTCGACAAGAAGACCCAGGCCGGCGATGTGGCCGGCGTGCTGGATGCGCTGGGCATCGAGAAGGCCGCCCTCGTCACCCACGACATCGGAAACATGGTGGGCTTCGCCTTCGCCGCCCTCCATCGCGAGCGGGTGACACGGTTCGTCCTCATCGACGCGCCGTTGCCGGGTGTGGGGCCGTGGGAGGAGATCCTCAAGAATCCGCTGCTCTGGCATTTCCGCTTCGGCGGCCCGGACATGGAGCGGCTGGTGGAGGGGCGTGAACGCATCTACCTCGACCGCTTCTGGAACGAATTCTCCGCCCATCCCAGCCATTTCGGCGAGGCGGCGCGGGCGCACTACGCCGCGCTCTATGCCTTGCCGGGCGCCATGCGGGCCGGGTTCGCCCAGTTCGCCGCCTTCGATCAGGATGCGATCGACAACAAGGCCTTCCTCGCCGCCGGCAAGCTCACGGTGCCGGTGTTGGCGCTGGGCGGCGAAATGTCGTTCGGCCTGACCATGGCGGAGGTGATGAAATTCGCCGCCACCCATGTCGAGGGCGCCGTCGTCCCCGGCAGCGGGCACTGGATCATGGAGGAGAATCCGGCCGCGACCGTCGCGCTGGTCAAGGCCTTCCTCGCCGCCGGATGAGCTGCCGTGGCGGCAAATGCGGGCCGTTCGCGCGGGCGCTCAGGCCCGCAGCGCGGCGCCGACCAGCGCGGCGGCGAGGAGGGCGAGCCAGCAGGCGGCGGCGCGTCGATAGACGAGGGGCGGCTCGGCGGTGTCGCGCTTCATCATCGCCCCGGCGCCGGCCCAGATCGCCGCCACCATCAGGACCGAGGCGGCAAACAGGCCGAGATGCAGCAGGAAGACCGGCGCGGCCCCATGGGGCAGGAGCGTGAGGCCGATGATCAGCCCCTTGGGATTGAGCAGGGTCGTCACGAACACCCGGCGCGGGGTGATCGTCTCCACCTGGGCGCGTTCCGCTTCCACCCGCCAGAGTTTCACGGCGAGGAAGGCGACCCAGCCCGCCGCCGCGAGCTTCACCGCGCTGGCCGCGAGCGGCTGCCGGGCGAGGAGGTCGGCGCCGAACAGGGCCAGCGGCGTCACCACGAGGAGGTAGGCGGCAAGTTCCGCCGGCATCAGCCGCGTGGACCGGCGCAGGCCCGCCGACGCGCCGGACAGGGCCAGCAGCGTGTTGGTGGGGCCGGGCGTGAGCAGCAGGCCCCAGATGGCGAAGAGAAACTCGGCTGTGGGCACGCGTGTCATCCCTTCGGCCGCCATGGGCGAGGCGGACCTTAGAGGGCGCCCCGCCGGCGGCCAACGGAAGCTGGTGTCACATGGGGATTTCCCGGAGAGAACGCGTTAGCCGATCGGATCGCGCTCCAAGGGGCCGCATTCCCGGCGCGCGCGAAGCTGTGCTAGACCTGCCTTCCGACAGGAGGTCCCCATGCCCGAGAACAACGAGATCACCCGTTTCTTCGGCGGGTCGCCCGCCTGGGTGCTGGTGCGCCTCGTCGTCCTCTCGGTGGTGGTGGGTGTCATCCTGGCGGCGCTGGGGCTCGACCCCATGAACATCCTCGCCAGCCTCGAACGGCTGGTGCGCAGCCTGTTCAATTTCAGCTTCGAGGCGGTGGAGCGGCTGTGGCGCTATTTCCTTTTGGGCGCCGTGGTGGTCATCCCGCTCTGGCTCATCCTGCGCGTCCTCGGCCGGCGCTGACCCCCATGACCCTCGCCGCTTCTGACGGGCGGGTCACGCACGCTCGCATGCTCGCCATCGCGCTGCCCATGACGGTGGCGCACCTGACCACGCCGCTGCTCGGCGTGGTGGATGCCGCCGTGGTGGGGCGGCTCGGGGATGCGGCGCTGCTCGGCGGCGTCGCGCTCGCCGCCGTCATCTTCGACATGCTGTTCTGGGTGTTCGGCTTCCTGCGCATGGGCACGGTGGGCCTCGCCGCCCAGGCGATGGGCCGGCGCGACGGCGTGGAGGAGCGCGCCGTGCTCGCCCGCGCCTTGCTGCTCGCCGGCGCGCTGGGGCTGGCCCTCATCGCGCTGCAGGGACCCATCGCCTATGCCGCCCTCGGCCTTGCCGGCGCGAGCGAGGAGGTGAATGCGGCGGTGCGTGCCTATTATGCCGTGCGCATCTTCGCCGCGCCTTTCACCCTGGCCAATTATGTTGTGCTGGGCTGGCTGGTGGGCCTCGGGCGCACCGGCCGCGCGCTGGCGCTGCAGGTGGGCATGAACCTGCTCAACATGGCGCTCACCTCCACCCTCGTGCTCGGCGCCGGCTGGGGCGTCGCGGGGGCGGCCGCCGGCACGCTGATGGCGGAGATCGCCGGCACCGCGGCGGGGCTGCTTTTGTGCCTGAAGATGCTCGGCCGCGCCGTCGCCTTGCCGCCCGGCGTGCTGTTCAACCGGGCGCGGCTTGCCGAATCCTTCCTGCTCAATCGCGACATCATGATCCGCACCGCGGCGCTGATGTTCGCCTTCTCCTTCTTCGCGGCGCAGGGCGCGCGGGCGGGCGACGTGACGCTGGCCGCCAATGCCGTGCTGCAGAACATGGTGATGGTGGCCGCCTATTTCCTCGACGGCTTCGCCACCGCCGCCGAGCAGATCTGCGGCGCGGCGGTGGGCGGGCGCCGGCGGGCGGACTTTGCCGCCGGGGTGCGGTTGTCGCTGGGGTGGGGGCTGGTCTTCGCGCTCGCCGCCTGCGTGCTTTACCTCGCCATCGGCCCGGCCGTGGTGGATGCCATGACGACGAGCGCGGAGGTGCGCGCCGCGGCGCGCGACTTCCTGATCTATGCCGCGCTGCTGCCGGTGGCGGGCGTCGCCGCCTATGCCTTCGACGGGGTCTATATCGGCGCCCTGTGGTCGCGCGACATGCGCAACCTGATGCTGTGCGCCCTCGCCGTCTATCTCGCCGCCTGGTGGGGGCTGCGGGGGCTCGGCAATCACGGCCTGTGGCTGGCCTTCCTCGCCTTCCTCATTGCCCGCGGCGCGTTCCAGGCGCTGCGCCTGCCGGCGCTGGAGCGCCGCACCTTCGGCGCGTGATCAGGCCATGTCCGGAAAGACGTGGGCGCCGTCCGGCCCCAGCGGCAGGTCCTTCACCCACCGCACGGCGGCAAGCGGCAGGGGGCCGTAGAGGTGGGGGAAGAGGGCTCCACCGCGCGAGGGTTCCCAGCGCAGGGCGCCGCCCAGGGGCTCGACCGCCACCGCGACGAGCTTGAGGTCGCCTGCACCCTTGAAATGCCGCGCCGCCGTCTCGTGCGCCTGCGCGGCGGTGGAGAAATGGATGTAGCCGTCCGCATGGTCCACCGGCGCGCCGGTGAACACGCCTTCAGCCTCCGCCTGCGCCCACAGGACGGCGGGGCAGATCTTGTAGATGACGGCAGGGGCGGGGGACGGGTCAGGCACCGGGCGGCTCCGCGAGGGGATCTTGAGCCGATCCCTTACGCGGAATCGAACAAAACGGCAACCTGTTGCGTCTCAGGGTTGCATCAGGATAGAAGTCCTGTACAAAAAGGGAACAAATTCTTAGTCTCGGGACTCACGCGGCGGGGAACGAAAGCTCCATGCTCACTCACGGCCAGGTCTGGCGCGCCATAGACCAGCTCGCGGAACAGCACGGGCTGTCCACGTCGGGGCTGGCGCGTCGGTCCGGGCTCGACCCCACCACCTTCAACCGCTCCAAGCGCATCACCACGGACGGGCGCCTGCGCTGGCCTTCCACCGAGAGCATCGCCAAGGCCCTCTCCGCCACCGGCACCAGCGCCGAGCTGTTCTTCGCCATGCTGGTGCCCGCCGACGCGCGGCACGGCGGGGCGCTCGGCTTCGCCGAGGAAAGCCGGCCGCTGACCGGGCCCATCCACGCCATCCCGCAGATCGGCTTCGCCCAGGCGGGCTCGGGCGGCTTCTTCGACGATGCCGGCTTTCCCGTGGGCGCGGGCTGGGACGAGATCGCCTTTCCCGAGGTGGACGACCGGCATGCCTATGCGCTGGAGATCGCGGGGGATTCCATGCAGCCGGTCTATCGCGACGGTGACATCGTGGTGGTCTCCCCGGCCGCCTCGGTCCGGCGCGGCGACCGGGTGGTGGTGAAGACCCGCGAAGGCGAGGTGCTGGCCAAGGAACTGGTGCGCAAGACCACCCGCCACGTGGAGCTGCGCTCCCTCAACCCCGCCCACGAGGACCGGCAGATTCCGCTGGACCAACTGGAGTGGATGGCCCGCATCATCTGGGCGAGCCAGTAATGCCAAGGGCCGGTGAGCGTGCCTCATCGGCCTTGGCATGAAGCCCGCGCGGCGCTTGAGCGACACCCTCTCGGCTTCGGTCGAAGACCGGAGCCGTTGGTATAAAGACTCCTACCGCAGCAATGCCTCCAGCGTCTCCAGCCGGTCGGCCTCCCCCGGCGGCTTGTCCCACCTGAGGCGGGCGATGCGGGGGAAGCGCATGGCGATGCCGGAGCGGTGACGGGTGGAGCGGGCGAGCCCCTCGAAGGCCACTTCCAGCACCAGCCCCTCGTCCTTCTCGTGCACCACCTCCCGCACCGGGCCGAAGCGGTTGATGGTGGCGCGCCGCACGAAGGCGTCGATCCGCTTCAACTCCTCGTCGGTGAAGCCGAAATAGGCCTTGCCCACGGGCACCAGCACGTCGCCCTCCTCGCCTTCCGTCCACACCCCGAAGGTGTAGTCCGAATAGAAGGAGGAGCGCTTGCCGTGGCCGCGCTGGGCATACATGAGCACGGCATCCACCGTGTGCGGATCGCGCTTCCATTTCCACCACGGACCCTTGGGGCGGCCGGGCAGATAGGGGCTGTCGGCGCGCTTGATCATCACCCCTTCCACCGCCTCGGCGTCCGGCCCCGCGCCGGCGGAGGCGGGGTCCGCGCGGGCGCGGGTGAGGTCGTCCCAGCCGGTGAATGGCACCAGCGGGGAGAGGTCGATGCGCGGCGACGCCAGCCGTGCCACCAGCGCCTCCAGCCGGGCCCGGCGCTCGGCGAAGGGGCGTTCGCGCAGATCCTCCCCGCCGTCCATCAGCAGGTCGTAGGCGCGGATATGGGCGGGGAATTCCGCCAGCATCTTCACCGTGACGCTTTTGCGGTTGAGCCGCTGCTGGAGCACGTTGAACGGCTCCACCCGGCCCGCGCGCACGATGAGCAATTCCCCGTCCATGGCGCCGTCGAAGGCGATGGAATCCGCAAGGTCGGGGAAGGCCTCGGAGATGTCCTCCCCGGTGCGGGAATAAAGCCGCACCGCCCGCACCCCGTCCGGCCCGGTGCCGGCCACCGCCTGCACGCGGATGCCGTCCCACTTCCATTCGGCGCTGAAATCGCCGGGGTTAAGGTCGGCGAAATTGGCTTCCTCGATGGCGTGGGCCAGCATTACCGGGCGGAACGGGGCGGGGTTGGAGGTTTCGGGCCGCGGCCCATGGCCCTCCACCCAGGCGAACAGCGCCTCATAGGGCGGCGCGAGGCCGGGCCAGACCAGTTCCACCTCGTCCGGCGTCACGCTTCCAAGGCTCGCCACCGCGGTCTTGGCGAGGCGGGCGGAGGCGCCCACCCGCATGGCGCCGGTGATCAGCTTCAGGAGCGCCCAGCGGCCGGTCTCGTCCAGTCCGTCGAGCCAGCCGGCAAGGCGCCGGGGCAGGGTGGATCGGGAGAGGGTGGAGAGGCCGTGGACGATCTCCGACAGGAGCGGCGCGTGGGCGGGCGCGCCCTCCAGCTTCGGCCACATGAGGGCGACGGTCTCCGAGAGGTCGCCCACATAATCGTAGGACATCTCGAACAGTACCGGATCGGCCCGCTCCGTGATGAGGGCGCGCACCACGCCGGGCTTGGCATTGGCGAAGGAGAGCGCACCGGTGAGGGCGGCAAGCGCAAAGCCGCGCTCGGGGTCCGGCGTGGTGCGGAAATAATCCGCCATCAGCCGGATCTTGGCATTGCGCCCGGCTTCATAGGACATGCGGTCGAGCAAGGCGGCGAAGCGGTTCATGGCTCAGCCCCCGGCGCCGCGCCGTCGGCGGGAGCCGCCTCCTCGTCCTCCTCGCCGTAGCCCACCATGTGGAGCGGGCGGGCGCGCAACTGGCGGGTCCGGGCCCAGTGGACAAGGGCGTCCTCGGCGCCGTGGGTCACCCACACTTCCTCGCAGCCGGTGGCGCGGATGGAGGCGCAGAGGCCGTCCCAGTCGGCATGGTCGGACACCACCAGCGGCAGTTCCACGCCGCGCTGGCGGGCGCGGGCGCGCACCCGCATCCAGCCGGAGGCAAAGCAGGTGATGGGATCGGCGAAGCGCCGCGCCCACAGGTCCGTCATGGAGGAGGGAGGGGCGATCACCACCGCCCCGGCGAAGGCGGCCTTGTCCGTGCCCTTCACCGGCCGGATGTCGCCCAGGGCCAGGCCCTGCATCCCGTAATAATCGGTGATGGCGGTAAGCGCGCCGTGCACATAGATCGGCGCGTCGTGGCCGGCGGCCCGCATCAGGGCCATCATCCGCTGCGCCTTGCCCAGGGAATAGGCGCCGACGATGTGGGTGCGCTCCGGGAAGATGCGCACCGAGGCGAGCAGCTTGTCGGTCTCCCCCGCCGCGGGGGGATGGCGGAACACCGGCAGGCCGAACGTCGCCTCGCTGACGAAGACGTGGCAGCGCACCGGCTCGAACGGCGCGCAGGTGGGGTCGGCGGCGTCCTTGTAGTCGCCGGAGACCACGATCACGAGCCCGTCCTTCTCCATGCGGACCTGGGCCGAGCCGAGCACATGGCCGGCCGGATGCAGGCTCACGCGCACGCCGTTGATGGCGACAGCCTCGCCATAGGCCAGCGCCTGGGTCGAGCCGGCAAAGCCTTCGCCGTAGCGGATGGCCATGAGGTCCAGGGTCTGCCGGGTGGCGAGCACATGAGCGTGGCCGGCGCGGGCATGGTCCGAGTGGCCGTGGGTGATCACCGCCCGCGGCACGGCGCGCGTCGGGTCCACGTAGAAGTCGCCGGCTGGGGAATAAAGGCCCTTGGGCGAGGGGCAGAGCAGGTCTTCCGGGCGCATGTCTTTATGAACTGGCTTGCCGCCTATATGGGAAGCGCAAAGCGGTTTCGCGAGGTTTCGTTCCAGTGGCTCATTCCGCCTTCACCGTTTCCTCCGGCGATCCCGTGCTCGACCGGCGGCTCGACTGGGCCCGCGCCTTCCTCGCCGAGGGCGATGCCCGCGCCTGCGCCGAGCTGCTGGCCGAGACCGTGGCGGACGCACCCCATTTCGCCGCCGCCTGGTTCCTGCTGGGCGAGGCGCGTGTCGCGCTGGCAGACCGGGACGGCGCGGCCGAGGCTTTCGCCCGCGTGCGCGCGCTCGATCCCGACGACGCGCTGGGGGCGGGGCTGCATCTGGCCCGGCTCGGCGCGGCACCGGCGGCGGGGGCCATGTCGGCCGCCTATGTGCGCACCCTGTTCGACCAGTATGCCGACCGCTTCGATACCGCCTTGCGCGAAAAGCTCGCCTATCGCGGGCCGGAGCTGCTGTTCGACGCGCTGGCGCGGGCGGCGGCCGCGCGGGGCCGGCCGCTCGCCTTCGCCGAGGGGCTGGATCTCGGCTGCGGCACCGGGCTGGCGGGGGTCCTGTTCGTCAGGGTGGTGGAGCGGCTGGCCGGTGTGGACCTTTCCCCCGCCATGCTGGAGAAGGCGGCGGCCCTTGGCCTCTATGCCCGGCTTCAGGCCGGCGAGATGGGCGCGGCCCTCGATGCGGCGCCGGATGCGAGCCTCGACCTCGTCCTTGCGGCCGATGCCCTGTGCTACGTGGCGGACCTTACGCCCTTCTTCCACGGGGCGCGGCGGACGCTGCGGCCGGACGGCCTCTTTGCCCTCACGCTGGAGACCCACGAGGGCGCCGGGGTGATCCTGCGCGACACCCTGCGCTACGCCCATTCCGCCGATCATGTCCGTGCGCTGGCGGCACAGGCGGGGCTCGCCGTGGTGCTCCTGGAGGCGGCCTCCACCCGCGCGGAAAAGGGCGTGCCGGTACCCGGCCTCGTCTGCGTGCTGGGATAAGCGCAACCCTTGCGTGCTCGCGCGCCGGCATGGTGCGCGCTCGGCCGGCGTCAGCTCACCGGCAGGCTGAAGGGCTCGCCCTCGAACGCATCCGCGCCGCGGCCGATGGCATGGATGGCGGCGACCATCCGCCCGTCCCGCTTCAGCACCGTATCGGCCAGCGCCACGATGCGCGGATTGGGCGTCGCCGTGGGCGAGGCGTGCCGCAGGCGCTGGGCCAGCTCCATCTCGTCGCGGTCCGGCAGCAGCGCGCACAGCGTCGCATAGGCCGCCGCGGTGGAGCGCGAGATGCCCGCATAGCAATGGATCACCAGCGGCGCCTCGCGCGGCCAGGCGCGCACGAACTCGAACAGCTCGTGCATGTGGGCCTCGTCCGGCGCCACCATGCCCTCGATCTCCTCGACGATGTCGTTGATGCCGAGGAAGAGGTGGTTGGTGGGGTCCACATTGCTTGGCCGGGTCAGGACCGTGCTGCCATTGATGAGCGTGATGACGTGCCGCGCGCCGGTGGTCTCCACCGTTTCGTGCAGCTTGGCGAGGGAGCAGACATGGATCATGGCTTCAGCTCCTCGAACCGTTTCAGAAACCGCATCTTGGCAGTTTCTGCCTCCCATGGGGTGAGATAGTCCTTTTCAAGCGCATCGTCGAGGCGGGCCGGGCGGCCGAAGAAGGCCTGTGCCTCCTGCGCCGCAAAGCCGGCGAGGCGCGTCGCCTCGAAATAGGCGGCGGCGCGGTCGGAGGCCTTCACGATCTTGATCAGGGCGTCTGGCCACAGGGCGGGCAGGCCGAAGCGGATGGAAATGGCGTTCAGCAGCCGCGCCTCCACCGCCTTGTAGTCGCCCCCCAGCACCGCCTTGAACGGCGAGATCATGTCGCCGATCACATATTCGGGCGCATCGTGCAGCAGCACGCACAGCCGCCAGCGCGGGTCGAGGTCCGGATGGGTGCGGCGCGACAGGCGCTCCACCAGCAGCGAATGCTGCGCCACCGAGAAGATGTTGGCGCCGCAGGTCTGGCCGTTCCAGCGGGCGACGCGGGCGAGGCCGTGGGCGATGTCCTCGATCTCCACGTCGAGGGGGGAGGGGTCGAGCAGGTCGAGCCTGCGCCCCGACAGCATGCGCTGCCATGCCCGCGCCGGCGCCGGCTTTTTCCGGTGGGCGGGGACAGGGGCCTGCGCGGCCGTTGCCGGCGCCTCGGGCG
>NZ_JAIVFN010000051.1 GCF_030015065.1 Xanthobacter autotrophicus
GCGCCTCCAGGGCCACCTTCGCCTTGAACTCAGCTGAATATCGCTTCCTCTTCCCGGTCATCGGGCTCGTCCTTCCGTCAGGCCGAACCAAGCTTAACTCCCTGTCCGATTTTCGGGGACCACCTCACTATGGCAGGGATTGCGCGAATGCGTCGGAAAGACGCCGGAGGGCGATGTGGATCAAGGTGCGGTCGACGAGCTGAAGGCGAAGAAGCTTTGTCACGCCTGCGTTGGCGAAGCTTATCTGAGTGGAGAGATCGCCAGGGAAGGCAAGCGCGTGAAGTGCTCGTATTGCGGCAAGACGCGGCGGTGCTACAGCATCGGCGATGTCGCCGAGCGCGTGCAGGTGGCGTTCGAGCAGCACTATGTCCGCACGTCCGACCAGCCTACGTCGTGGCAGTACAGGCTCATGAGCGACAGTGAATCGAGCTACGACTGGTCGCGTGACGGTGAGCCTGTCACCGACGCGATAGCGAACGCCGCGGAAATCCCACAGGAGGCAGCCGAGGATATACAGCAGCTTCTTGAGGCCGAGCACGACGATTTCGATTCCGCCGCGATGGGTGAAGAGTCCGAATTTTCGGGCGACACCTACTACGAGGAGAAAGGCACAAGCGATCGTGTCTGGCAGGAGGAGTGGCGAAACTTCGAGAATTCGCTGAAGACCGAGGCGCGGTTTTTCAGCCGGACGGCGGCGCGGCACCTCGCATCGATCTTCGACGGAATCGATGACCTTCGCACGTCGAGCGGCCAGCCCTCGGTGTTGGACGCCGGACCAGGCACGGACTTCCATGCAGTCTACCGGGCGAGGGTGTTTCAATCCAGGGACAAGCTCGAGGAAGCACTTTGCCGTCCTGACACCCATCTCGGGTCACCGCCTGCCTCTGTTGCGGCCGCTGGGCGCATGAATGCCCGCGGCATTTCGGTGTTCTATGGATCCAATGATCCGAAGGTCGCGATTGCGGAGGTGCGACCGCCAGTCGGCAGCCAAGTGGCGGTGGCGCGGTTTGAGATCATCAAGCCGCTGCGCCTGCTCGACCTGACGGCGTTGACTGCGGTGACGGTGACGGGGAGCATTTTCGATCCTGATCATGCTGGCCGGATGGAACGCGCCATGTTTCTACGGACACTGACTGAGCGGATCACTAAACCGGTCATGCCGGACGACGAGCATTTCGAATATCTGGCGACGCAAGCGATCGCCGATTTCCTGGCGACTGAGTCGTCGATTCCGATCGACGGGATCATCTTCCCATCGGTTCAGGCGGCGGGCGATGTCCTGAACGTGGTGCTTTTTC
Source organism: Xanthobacter autotrophicus (assembly GCF_030015065.1). GTDB lineage: Bacteria > Pseudomonadota > Alphaproteobacteria > Rhizobiales > Xanthobacteraceae > Xanthobacter > Xanthobacter autotrophicus_D. Next base: position 1,299 of record NZ_JAIVFN010000051.1, read on the forward strand.
ACAAGGCCGCTCGCGTCGAAGCCGTAACTTTGCCGAAGGGAACGGAGATCAGGGCTCGAACCGGCCACATGGAAGAGGAGGGCTGGGAGGACGACTACGAGGTAGTCGAGGAGGTCCCGCCCGCACCGGAAGAGCCCGCGGCCGAGACAAAGCCTAAGTCCGGGTGGCCCAATTTTGCTGCACTCGCCGCGTTGCCATGGGAGCCGCACGACCCGGATTGGCGCGACGTCAGCCTGCGTGTCGTCATCGACACCGTCACGGTGCATCAGGTGCGGCGCGTCGAGTTCGAAACCGACGAATTCATTGTGACGCGCCGACGCTGGAAGAAGCACGAGCCGGATTTCTAGAGCAGGCGATGTCAGAGGCGCTACGGAGACGAACCCCAATAGGGTGTCGGATGAGCAAGGCTGATGTTGTATTTCGGGGCTTGTGGCGAGAAACGCGCCGCACTCAAAGTGGTGAGCGCACCACCTGCCCGATATCATCACGCTGAGGATAGGCCATGAAGAAGCGCAAGCTGCTGATTGTGGTCGGCGCCGGCGCGTCGATCGACTTCGGGATGCCTTCGGTTCCCGTGGTCGGCGATCTCCTGCGCACGGCGGCGCAGTCGGAGTTCTCGCTCCGGGCTGACCGAACCTCCAATCTCTATCGCTATATCGAGCAGCAGATCGCGGAGTATTGGCGGGCGCATGTGCCCCCGCACCTTGGAAAAACCCCGCAGTTCGAAGACGTGCTCTACGCCATCTTCGGCCTTGCGACGGCGTTCCCTTCAGGGCGCTACACTTCGGCCCTCGGTGCGCTGATCGGCCTGAGAGCCTTGCCGGAGCTCGCCAACCCGATCGGTAGTCGGACACAGGTTGACGGCCACCTCGTGAGTCACCTTGGCGGCGCGATGGTGGATGCCCTGCTCGATGAATTCCGAAAGCGTTGCAGGACGCTCACGACAGACAGACCGGAACAGCTGCGCACGGCCAGCGCATTTTTCGCGGCGCTGTCTGAGCAGTTCGAAATCGCCGTGGCGACGCTCAACTATGACGATATCGTCTTTCGGTCCTTTCCGGAGACAGAGACAGGCTTCGATCCCGAGACCGGGAGGTTCGAGGAGACCCGCATCCTCCTGCGGTCAACTTGGCCGTGCTTCCTGCATTTGCACGGTTCGGTGCATTTCGACATGCGCGAAGGTGCGGGACTGCATGACATCCATTGGAACGAAGATCTCGATGGTTCGTTCCAGCAGAACGCCTGGGGTCGGAGCGGGCTTTCAAGCCCCGAAGGTGCCGAGTTCCCAATGTCGTCGATCGTTGCCGGCTATGGAAAGACCACACAAATCCTGAGGCGCCCCTTCAGGACCTACTATGGCGAGCTTGACCGGCTGGCTGTCGGCTGCGACGCAGTCCTGTTCATGGGGTACGGCTTCGGTGACATCCATCTCAACATGGCTTTCGAGCGATTTCGAAATGGCCGCCGCCGCCCTGCAGTCGTCATCGACTACGCGCCGGACAGCGCGATGACGGCCGGCTGGATTGAATGGAATGAGATGCACCAGACGGTCACATCGGCGATGGGCGTACTCGAGACGCGGCAGAAATCGATGCGATGGTTGGGACATGAAACCCCAGGGACCGTCGCAGAATTGAAGAAGCTCAAGGCGTTTGAGCTCAGCTCCGATCCCGATACACCGCTGGCGATCTGGTACGACGGGATGCTCGGCGCCTGCGAGCATCCGGAAAGAGTGCTCGATATGCTTCGGTGAGGGCTTTTTTCCTCTTCCGGGTGTCGCGATCTGGTGGGAGGTTTGGCTGCGGCTAGGCACGAAAGAGCGCTTCGTCGCCACGGTGGAGGTCGTGGCCGATTAGGAGACCTGAACGCTCCTGCTATTTCCGGAAGAAGCCTCCGTGCCGTGTCGGAGCATGGCATGCATGATGATGGCGAGCCGCCGGGAAAGCGCGACGCACGCCTTCCGAATGATGGATCGCCTGGCGATGCCCAAGGCCCACTCCTTCAGCTTCAGATATCCTGAGGTAGCGCGGAGCATGACGTTCGCAGCCTCGTAGAGCGGCGTTCGCACGCGCCGGTCACCTTACTTGGAGATACTAACGGTGTAGTCGATCTCGCCGGATTGATACCGATGCACCGGAAGGGATGAAGGCCTGATGGCACGCGGATCGGCACGACAGGCGTCCGGCGCGCCGTCAGTCCGTGCCGTCACCTTCCGCGAAGGCCGAGGTGATCGAGGACAGATGGTCGCCGCCGGTCAAGCGCGTGGACTGAGCCGAGACCGGACCAGGCGCCCTCAGGCGCCTGGTCCCCGGTCAGCGTCATGCATTGTGCGCGGTCCTGCCATTCCCCGACCCATCCGATCGAAAGAGGCGCGGCGATGTCCAGACTGAACGATGTCGCGCGATTCTCGTCCCGGCGCCGACCATCCGGCGGGGCGTGATCGGGATGAGCTCCGACCCTGCTGAGGTTCGCCTTTGCCGTCGGCTCCGCCGCGTCCCCCGCATACGCCGCGAATCCATGCGATGTTCCCGCGCTCATGCCCGGCGTACCCGTCGGCTATTTCGCCAGCGATCAGCTTCCGGACAGTCGCGTATTGCTGCCGCGCCCGCCAGAGAAGGGCTCGGCGAGCTTTGCCCAGGATATGGAGATCCGGCGCCGGGTGGAGGCGATGCGTGCAACGCCGCGCTGGGAGCTGGCACGGCGGGATGCCGACCGCGACCCGCGCGCGGCGATCGGTACATTGTACCAGCCAGAGACAGCACCTGACCGATTGCAGACGTCGGCTAGGTAGGTCCGCTCCCTCATGGTTGGCGTGCGCTGCATGCCGGCTTACCGATGCCCCGACGAGCCGCCGGACTGGCAGGCGCACACGCCGCATTGGCCTTGGTGCAACGAAAAGGCGTTCAGTCTCGCGGTTGAATGTTGTGCAACGAACCGCCAGAGTGAGCGTTGCCTAACAATGGGCAACATGGCACATCGCTCTCGTTTGGAAGGTCTCGTCGATGAAAGTCTTGTCGGTACTAAGGGTCGGGTTCCTCGCATTGGCAACGCTCATCGGCGCCGTAACGATGGCGAGCGCCGCTGACGGCTCGATCCGCATCCGTATCGTGAAGGCCGGCTTCGTGGTCGGCGGCTCTGGCGGAGACGGCGTGCTGACGTTCCAGGGCCGCCAATATCCGCTCGCGGTCGGAGGGGTAAGCTATGGCTTCACCTTCGGCGCTTCGGAGACGTGGTTCCACGGAAAGGTCAGAAATATCAGAAAAGCGTCCGACGTTGCCGGGGTCTACGCCCAGGGCGGAGCCGGCGCCGCCTTAGGCAAGGGCGCGCAGGTCGTCGTCCTGACCAACCAGAACGGTGCCGTTCTGGAGCTCAGCGGCGAGCAAAAGGGCCTCATCGTAAGCCTTGATTTGAGCGGACTGGCTTTGTCGCTGAAGTGAGGATTTCCATGGAGCATCGGCGCCCTCGATGAACTCCGCCACGCCTTCATCAGACCAGCGACATAGCCTGCCGGTTCCGCTGTTCTGAGCGCACGCTGCGCCAGGTGACGAGAACGATTGGCGCCAAGCGGAGCTGAAGCGGTGCTCTCGGGATCCCGGCTTCGGCGGCGCCTTACTGGTCCGCCGACAGCAGGCTTCCCGTTTCCGGTAGCGACGTGCCTTCGCGAATGGCCGCGACTCCGAAACGCTGGCGGTACTAGCGGGGGCCGAGCCCGGTCACCTTGACGAATACCTTTCGAAACGAGCCGGGATCCTCGCAGCCGACATCCCATGCAATCTGATCAACGGACCGGGTGGTGGTCTCCAGCATCTCGCGCGCCTTGCCAACACGCAGGTGCTGGCAATATTCGGTCGGCTTCAGCCCCGTCGCCTTCTGAAAGCGGCGCAGGAACGTCCGCAGCTCAAGCCCCGCTTTGTCCGCCATCGCGGCAAGCGTCGCGTCGGGGGCGCCGGTCGCCTGCAGCCAGTGCTGGACCTTCAGCATCGCCTCGTCGCCATGGCGCAGCCTGGGTGAGAACACGCTGTAGTATCGCGATCGTCGCCAGCACATCGATACCGGTCAACTCGGCAGATAATCGCCAGTGGCGGATGGCTTGCTCGGGATCAACGGCGTAGCCGCGTGCGCCGGTGTGGGCGATGAGCTGCCCGGATTTTCTCACGAGATCAGGCGATCGCCAGGCGGCGGAACAGCAGCAGCTTCACCGCGTCCAGCACGAAGGCGAGGATGATCGCGGCGGCGAGCAGCCCAGCGATGATGGCGAGCGACAGCGGCGCCATCAGCACGCCGTTGCGGGCCAGCAGGAAGATGATCGTCAGGTCGACGGCCGAGGAGACCAGCAGCCACCGGCCGGGGCGTGAGCTCCACAGATGGCGCCGCTCGCGCGCCACGTAGAACACCGCCTGGCCGCTCAGCACCAGCGTCACCACCGTCATGGTCCGCAGGGTCTCGGTGTCGAGGCCGAGGGCGAACTTGCCCGCTGCGAGGCTGGCGACGCAGAACATCAGGTCGATAAACCCCAGGACGATGCCGGCGATCGTCAGGTTGCGGATGCGCCAGACGCTTGGGCTTGGCGAGGGCCGCACATTGTCGGTGGAGGACGACATGGCGAGGAAGTCGCCGGTGACCATCATCAGCACCATCAGCGTCGGCGTCAGTATGGCGTGGCCGGTGATCATCAGGCCGGCGGCCAGGAACAGCACCTGGACCACCTTATGGATGACGGCGCGCAACGTGTAGGTCAGGATGCGTTGGAAGGTGGTGCGCCCCTCCCGGATCGCGGCCACGATACCGCCGAGACCGGGCTCGGTCAGCACGATGCCGGCCGCCGATTTGGCGACGTCGGTGGCGGTGGAGACGGCGATGCCCATCTGCGCCTGCCGCAGCGCTGGCGCGTCATTGGCGCCGTCGCCGCACATGCCGACGGCATGCCCTGCCTTCTGCAAGGCCTTGACCAGACGGTATTTATCCTCCGGCAGCACGCCGGCGAAGATGGAATAGCGCCCGGCCTGCAACGTGTCCGGGACCGGCGAGGTCGACCAGACCTCACCCGTGAGGCCGACCGATGCGGCCACCACTTCCGCCGTCATCCGGGCATCTCCCGTGACCATGACGGCGCGCACGCCCAGTTCCGCCAACTCGGCGACGAGCGCCGCCGAATCCTCGCGCGGCGGATCGCTGAGGGCGATGAGGCCCGCCATCGTCAGCGCGCCCGCCGGACCCACGGCCACCGCAAGAACCCGAAAGCCGCCGGCCTGCAGCGGCTCCAGCGCCGAGGACGCTTCCGGCGGCGCCGGCGACAGGCCGGCGATCGCGGCGAACGCGCCCTTCACCACCTCGATCGTTGTGCCGTCCGCCGCGCGCAGCGTCGCCCCGGAGCGCTTCAGCTCGGGATCGAACGGCACGAACGCCACGAGCTGCGGCGCATCCGTGACCGGCGAACGCGACGCCGCGGCCCGGACGGCGGCATCCACCGGGTCCTGCCCGCCATCGGAGCTCGCCAGCGCCGCCAATGCCAGCACATAAGCGGCATCGAACCCCGGCATCGGCTGCACGGACATTACCGCCAGCTCGTTGCGCGTCAGCGTTCCGGTCTTGTCGCAGCACAGAAGGTCGATGCCGGCGGCCTCGTCCACCGCCGAGAGCCGGGTCGGCAGTACCCCGCGCCGCGCCAGCGCCCGCGCGCCGACCGCCGCCGCCAAAGTGAACATGGAGGGCAGCGCCACGGGAATCGAGGAGAGCACCGCCACCAGAACGAGGGCGAGGATCTCAGGCCGCGGCATCGGCAGGATGATCGCATAGACCGTCAGGAATATCGTGACGGCGCCGTTGAACAGCACCAGGTTGCGGACCACGTTCAGCACGGTCTTCTGCTGCGCGCTCTCCACGTTGGCGGTGCGGACGAGTTCCGCGGTGCGGCCGAACTTGGTGCGTTCGCCGGTGGCGGTGACTTCGGCGACTGCCTCGCCGCGCCGTATCAGGGCGCCGGCATAAGCCTCCGCCCCCGCGCCAGCCTCGATGGGAACGGACTCGCCGGTGAGCATGGACTGGTCGAGCAGCACCACACCCTCGATGATGCGCACATCCGCGGCAACCACCGCCCCGAGCGACAGCTTCACCACATCGCCCGGCACCAGCTCGGCGGCGGGCAGGCTCGTCCACGCGCCGTCCCGCCGCACCGGGGCGACCAGCGCGAGGCGCGACTTCAGCGCGTCCAGCGTCGCCTGCGCGCGGCTCTCCTGAAAAAAGCCGAGGGCCGCGTTGAACACCAGCAGCAGGGCGATGACCGCCGCCTCGACATAGGCGCCGAGCAGGAGCTGGAGCAGGATGGCGGCTTCCAGCATCCAGGGCACCGGCGCCCACAGCTTCATCAGGGCGCGCCGCACCGGGTGCTGCGTGACGTCGACGACGGCGTTCGCGCCGTCCCGCGCGAGCCGGCTGCGTGCGTCGCGGGTCGTCAGACCGATCGGGACGTCAACCATGGGCGCCGTCTGGAATCCTGCATCTGTGTGCGGGCATCCTACCGCGCCTTTGGCGACGGCGGCGCCCGGTACACGGTCTTGCCGTGGAGGCCGTCATGGGAATGGTGCAGGCTCAGCGTGCCGGCGGGCGGCGCGCGAAGCTCGGCAGGCACGCGGGCGCCGATGTCGCCCTTGGCCGGCGTCACCCCGCCATCGGCCAGCCACAGCGCGCCGGTCACATAGCTCGCCTCGTCGGAGGCCAGGAAGGCGAAGATGTTGGCCATCTCCTCCGGCGTGCCGCGCCGGCCGAGCGGAGTGCCGGCGGCGATGGTCTCCTGCGCGGCGAGCGGGATCGGGCTCTCGGTGCCGCGCGTCCAGGCGGTGTCGATGGCGCCCGGGCAGACGCAATTGGCGCGCACGCCATAAGGCGCCTGCTCCAGCGCCACGCCCTTGGCGAAGGCATGCAGGAACCCCTTGCTTCCGCCATAGGGCGTGAAGCTGGGCGAGCCGTTGAACCCGGCCTCGGAGCCGGTGAAGACGATGTTACCGCGCGTCTTCCGTAGATGCGGCAGAGCGAATTTTGTTGTCAGGAACGCCGTCCAGACATTGGCGCGCAGGGTGCGGTCGAAATCCTCGATCCGGTAGGCGTCGGTCTCGGCATTGGCGATGAAGACGCCGGCGTTGCTGACGAGGATGTCGAGCCGGCCATAGGTCTCGATGGCGAGGTCAACGCAGGTGCTGGCCGCGTCCGCCTCGGCGAGGTCGCCGAGAAAGCTCGCCGCCGCACCGCCCTCGGCGATGATCGCCGCCACGACATCCTCCACCGGATCGCCCGGCAGCCCGGCAAGGACGAGGCTTGCCCCCTCGCTGGCGAATTTGTGGCCGATGGCTTCGCCGATGCCGGTTCCGGCGCCAGTGACGATCGCGATCTTGTCCTTCAGGCGCATGGGCTGGCTCTCCGCTTTCCGCCCCGGCGGGCCGGCGACAAGGATCACAATCGTGGAATAGGCGATTTCCGTGTCAGCCGATCCAGCGCAGACGGACGGGATTGCGCGGCACCGGCGGCGGCGGCCAGACGGGATGGCCGACGATCACCGGCGCCACCGGCACGAAATCCTCCGGCACATCGATGGCCTTGCGGCCTTCCGCCGTCTCCAGCCAGCGCTGCGCGAAGCCGATCCAGCAAGAGCCGAGACCCTCCGCGTGAGCCGCCAGCATCAGGTTTTCCGCCGCCAGCGCACCGTGCTCGGCAGCCCAGCCGCCGGCCCTGACGGAAATCACGATCAGTGCCGGCGCATGATGAAAGGCGTGGAAATCCGGCGCCTCCAGATTCGTGCGGAGATGGTGTGGCAAGGGGCTGCTCTCCACCGCCTCGAGCATATGCGCTCTGGTCGCGGCCGACATCCGGTCGAGCAGCGCCGCATCGCGGATGACGATGAAGTCCCAGGGCTGCTCGTTGACGGCGCTCGGCGCCTGGATCGCCGCATCGACCAGCCGTTCCAGCACCGCCGTCGCCACGGGTTCCGCCGTGAAGGCGCGCGTGGCGCGGCGTCCGTAAATCGCCTCTCTCAGCTCCATCGCCTTCGTCCTCGCTATGCGGGACCACGGATCGCAGATCGGGCGTCCACCGGCGTAGATCTCGATCACGACGCGATTGGGATACGGCCCTTAGCAGCAGGCCACGCAGTGCGTTTAGCTATCAGAAACCCGCCGCCATTGCCTTCAGGACGCCCCCTATGAGGAGTTTCAGGCCGAAGAAGCTCAAGAGGAGGATCATGATGGTTGAGCTCTGGGCGGAGAGCCAGCTCTTGGCCCTATGCAATTCCTGCTGCACGCGGGAACCGATCGAAAGATAAAGCATCACAGGCCCGGCGATCGTTGTGCTGCCGATGCCGACGAAGAGAAGATAGGTCAGGATGGATCGATTGCCGCCGAGGGCCGCAAGTTCCGAGGCCGCCACAGCCGCCAGGATCAGATTCTTGGGGTAGATGGCCGCAAAGAAGCAGCCGGCGGCGGCGGCCTGAGTCACGGAGAATCGATCCGCGGCCGACAGCCAGCGCGAGGTGCCGCCGGAGCGATCACGACGGAGCCAACTCCGGCACGCAAGCCCGAGCAGGATGAGGCCGAAGGCGATGTCGATCTGCGCCACTAGCCGCGGATCATCGCCGAGACTGCCGAAGCCTCCCACAGCGAAGACAATGCCTCCCAGCATCACCAATCCGGTCAGCCATCCCGCGAGAAAGGCGGCGCCGTTCGGCCTTGCCCGCGGCGAGAGGAGTATCACGACCAAGACGATTAGAACGAGAGGGCTGATAGCGACGCCCAAACCGTGAGTAACGGCATCCAGATAGGCAATGTTCATAGTGAAGAGACCTCTTTCGCGCCGCTTGGTTCGACCGATGGCCCCAAGGTTCCGGTTTGCGCACCTGCGGTTCCGTGCCCAGGCGAACAATCCTCTGGCGGATATGCGGGCCCTGAACTCTTAGAATTCCTATATCGGCGACCCGGTCGGTTCCGCGACGAAGCCAACTAGTTCATCCTGCGCAATGCCCAGCCCTTCTCCGGCCTTGGCGGAAGAGGGCAGGCGCGCGGGTCACTGCCCGTCAATGGTGTTCCGGCGGACGGTGATCCTATGAGCGTGCCACCTCGCGACGGCGTAGAACTGCAGGGCCATTTCCGTTCAACGGGTGCTATGTCGCCGCCGATCAAACCAACTTCCGGGACTGCAAGGTCGGATCGGTGACCGTCGAAGCGCGCACCGTCGCGCCTCAGCCCCTTCCCACCTTGCCGCGAAACACCCAATAAACGCCGATCGTGTAGGCAGCGATGACCGGCAGGACGACGATGCCCGCGTAGAAGAAGAAGCGCAGCGACGCTTCGGGAGCAGCAGCGTCGGCGATTGTGAGGGCATAAGGGATCATGTAGGGCCACATCATCGTCGCGAGTGTCGCGAACGCGGCAATGAAGGACACCGCCGTCAGCGCAAAGGGTAGCCGGTCCAGGCGCGCGCGCGCCGCGACCCCCACACCCAGAAGCGCGGCCGCGGCCACCAACGGAAAGATCAGGGCCCAGCCGGCAATCTGATGGCCTCCACGCTGTAGGTCACCCGTCAGGTCGACCGTCACAGCGGTCGCGAATGCGAGGCCGAGCACGATCACCACGCCGGCGAGAAGGTACGGAATGCGGGCATAGGCCCAGTCACGCAGTGTGCCGTCGGTCTTGAGCACCAGCCAGCTGGCGCCGAGCAGCGCGTAGCCAAGCACCAGGCCGACACCGGTCAGCACCGGGAACGGGTGCAGCCAGTCGAGGCTGGTGCCGGCGAACTGCCCGTTTTCGACGGGGATGCCACGCATCATTGCCCCGATCGCCGCGCCCTGGACGAAGGTGGCAAGGAGCGAGCCCACGAAGAAGCCGCGGTCCCAGAGGCCACGGCTGCGCTCGGCGCGATATCGGAACTCAAAAGCCACGCCGCGCAGGATCAGCCCGAGCAGCATGACGAGGACCGGCAGATAGAAGGCACCGAGGAACACCACGTAGACGGCCGGAAAGGCGGCAAACAGGCTGGCGCCAATCACCACCAGCCAGGTTTCGTTGCCGTCCCAGAATGGCGCGATGCTCGCCATCATCCGCGCCCGCTTCGCCTCGTCTCGGGTGGTACCGAAAAGGATGCCGACCCCGAGGTCGAAGCCGTCGAGCAGCACATAGACCAGGATCGAGACGGCGATGCCTCCGGCCCAGAACAGTGCGAGGGTGCTCGGCTCCATCGCGCTCACCCTCTCTCAGCCGCGCCGGTGGCGCTCGCCGCGTCATCGGCATAGGCCAGCGGTCGGCTGGCGGTAGCGCCCGGGATCGCCAGCGCTGGCCCGGCGGGGCCCTCGCGCAGGAGCTTATAGATGTACCAGATGCCGAAGCTCACGAAGGCCGCGTAGACGAGAGCATAGGCGAGGAGAGAGATCATGACGTCGCTGGTGGTGAGCGAAGGCGTCACTGCGTCGGCGGTGCGCAGGAGTCCGTAGACCACCCAAGGCTGGCGCCCGACCTCGGCGGTGTACCATCCGGCGAGGATTGCGACGAAGCCGGCGGGGAACGACAGGAACGTGCCCCAGAGGAACCAACGGGTGGACTCCAGACGGCCGAAGTGGCGTAGCAGGTTGCCGAGCCAGGAGACGGCCAGCATGATCAGCCCCATGCCGACCATGACGCGGAAACCGAAGAACGGGATCAGCACCGGCGGGCGGTCCTCGGCCGGGAAGGCCTCAAGGCCGATCTCCTTCGCCGACCAGTTGCCCGAGGCGATGAAGCTGCCGAGCTTGGGGATCTCCAGGGCGAAGCGGTTGTCCTGCCGGGCGGCGTCAGGCCAGGCGAGCAGGACCTCGGCGGCGGGCTGCTCGGTCTGCCAGCGCGCCTCGATGGCGGCGAACTTCGCCGGCTGGTGCTTCAGAACATAGAGACCCGTCAGGTGGCCGAAGAACAATTGCACCGGGATCAGAACGGCGGCGAGCCCGAGGCCCCAGTGCAGCATCACCTGCGCCTCCGCATAGTGGACCCGACGCAGCATATACCAGGCGCCGGTGGCGGAGATGCACATCGCTGTCGTCAGGAAAGCCGCGAGAAGCATGTGCGGCCAGCGCACCATCATCACCGGCCCGAGCACGATCTCGCGCCAGTCAGCCGGGATTATCTTGCCATCGACGATCTCGTGGCCGAGCGGAACCTGCATCCACGAGTTGTTGGCGAGGATCCAGAACGACGAGAGCATGGTGCCGAACGAGACCATGCAGCAGGCAAAGAGATAGAACCCTGGCGAGACGCGGTCGCGGCCGAGCAGCATCACCCCGAAGAAGCTCGCCTCGAGCATGAAAGCGGTGAAGGCCTCGTAGCCGAGCAGCGGTCCCTGGATCGATCCGGTCCTTTCGGCCAGAACGCCCCAGTTGGTGCCGAACTGGAATGCCATCACGATTCCGGTGACCACACCCATGCCGAAGGAGACGGCGAAGACTTTCAGCCAGAAATCGAAGATGCGCCGGTAAATCGGGTTGCCAGTGAAGAGCCGCATGCCTTCGATGGTCGCCAGCCACGCCGCCAGCCCGATGGTGAAGGCCGGGAAAATGATGTGGAAGCTGATCACGAAGCCGAACTGGATCCGTGACAGGATGACAGGGTCGAACTCCATGAGCTCCTCCTTTCATGCAGGCGCGAGGAACACTTGCACGGGCCTCGGTGCCTCTGGGCGGTCTCGCGACCGACCTAGCGGGCCGATATGGCTCATGCCGCAATCGATATGTGAGCGTGGCGCGCCGCAATTATGTGGCACGCATGGGATCGATCCGCCCGAGACCACGTGGCGCGGAATGCAGGCCGCATAGGTCGACGCTTATCTCCGTAGCGTCGACCCAATCCGTCGGAAAGTTGGCCAGAGGATAAGAGAGATCGGAACACCCGCCAGAATCGTCGCGGCCGGCTCAATCATCGTATTCCCTGGCTTCTTTTGCTGGACGTTATCGACGACTGGTGCCTCAGGCGGCCTCGCCGGTTCGGATCATCTCAGCCGCCTTTTCCGCGATCATGATCGTCGGGGCAGTGGTGTTGGAGCCAGTGAGCGTCGGCATGATCGAGGCGTCGATCACGCGAAGCCCCTCCATCCCATGCACCCGCAGGGTCCGGTCAACCACCGCCATGTCATCGGAGCCCATCTTGCAGGTGCCTACCGGGTGGTAAACCAGCCCGAGCTTGTCCTTGATCGCCTGGGCGATCTCGGCGTCGGACTGCTTATCGGGGCCGGGATGGATCTCCTCCTTGCGGTACTTGTCGAAGGCGGGCGCTGCGAGGATCTTTCGCACCAGCCGCACGCCAGCGACCAAGGTCTCGATGTCTCCCGGATGACTGAAGAAGTTGAAGTCGATGACCGGCGCGTCGGTCGGGTTGGCACTGGCGAGCCCCACCGTACCGCGGCTCTTCGGTCGCAAGCAGCAGACGTGGCAGGAGTAGCCGTCGGTTTCCATCAGATGCAGATCACGGCCCGAGTCGTCGAATAGCAGGGGAATTGTGTGGATCTGTACGTCCGGCACATCGAGCGAGGGGTCGGTCTTGAGGAAGCCGCCAGCCTCGGTCACTGAGGATCTGAGCTTGCCGAGATGGGCGCCGTAGTATTCGACGCCCTCGCCGACCATCTGCAGCACCCCAAGCAGCGACAGTTGAACCCCGCCGTGGAAATGGCTGGTGGTCAAGACCGCGGCGTCGGCGTGCTCCTGCAGGTTCTTGCCGACGCCGGGCAATTCTTTCACCACACCGATACCCTGCGCGCGCAACTCGTCAGGATCGCCGATGCCCGACAGCATCAGGAGCTGCGGCGTGTTGAAGGCACCCGCCGAGACGATCACCTCACGCTTTGCCTCTATCGCGAAGCGGCGACCTTTGTGGACGGCGGTGACACCGATCGCGCGCTGGCCGTCGAAATTGATCCGCAGGACGTCCACCCCTGTCATCACCGTCAGGTTGTGCCGGTTCATCGCCGGATGCAGGTACGCCACCGCGGTGCTGCAGCGCCGTCCATTGGCGATGGTGAACTGGTAGGGACCGAAGCCTTCGTAGTGCTCCCCGTTGAAGTCGTCGCTCATCGGCATGCCGGCTTGACGCGCCGCCTCGACGAAGACCTTCGAGATGGTGAAGTTCATCTCGCTGTCCGACACTGCCAGCGGCCCCTCACCGCCGTGGTACTTGTCCGCGCCGCGCACGTTGTGCTCGGCCTTGCGGAAATACGGCAGGCAGTCGTCGTAGTTCCAGCCTTCATTGCCGAGATCGGCCCAGCGGTCGTAGTCCGAGCGATGGCCACGGGTATAGACCATGCCATTGATTGACGTGGAACCGCCGAGCGTCTTGCCGCGCGGGCAGAACAGCGGTTCGCCCCGGCGCAGGGCCGGGTCGGGCTTGGCATCGTACGACCAGTCATACTTCTTCGAGAACATGAAATACCCGAAGGCGCCGGGCGTGTGGATGAACTCAAAGCTGTCCTTTGGACCAGCCTCGAGCACGCAGACGCTTACGGTTGGGTCGGCGCTGAGCCGGTTGGCCAACACGCACCCTGCCGCGCCGGCACCGACGATGACATAGTCGTACATTTCATTCCCCCTCTGATTGCAGAGGCTGCTCGGGCCTTGCTGCATCATCCCACGACTGCTGCCTGAGAACAGATTTCAGGCTGGGCTATATGGCCCAGCCAAGGTCATGGGACGACCGGCTGCAAGTATTACGAAGCAGATACGAGAATACCCAGCCGCCCGCGTCGCTTCCACTGTCCTGCCGACGTTCTCAATCTCAGCTCCGCTTTGAGATTGTGCATGCCGTTACGGCGGTCGCTATGCAGATTTGGCCAAGCCGCGGTTCTGAACCGCGCGGTTTAGGTGCTCGACATCCTTCAGTGGAAAGTGCGCCAGGGCAGTGATTCAGGGAGACTTGGCTGGCACAGCTGCCGGCCACACAGCGATCGTTTGTCCCGTCGATGTGGCGCAGCCCAATGGTCTGTCGCGATGGGCGAACGGAAGAAGGGCGTCTTGCTCAAGAAATGCGCCGGAGGTGCTCTCAAAATTCCACTTTTGCGCGCGCAAAATAACGCTCATGAATGTACGCACCTATCCTGCGGGCGCGGGGCCAGCCGAAAGAAGCGAGTGGATGTTACCAGAGACGGATGCGGGGCAGACCCGGCTTCCTCCATACCGACTCGTTGCTGCGATCACCTGACGGCGCAGAGATCAACGCAGGCTTTTGACGGCCAGTTGGTTTGCAAGCGCGAGGGCTAGATGGTGTTCTATCTTCGGGTCGTTGGTGAGGGACATAGTAACCAAGTCTGGAGGATTGACGCGGACGAGGCCGTGAAGCTCGGCGTGTCCAATCCGGAAAGCGGTCCGGGCACCTTCTATCGTCGGGGAGACCGTGACACGATCTGGGCCGCACTTCGAGACGACACGGGCTGGATTCACTCGGATGGACCCGAGAGCGGCCCGTTTCACGAGTTGGCGCTTCCCCCAGAGCATTACTACCCGCGCATAGCGCGGCCGTTGAACGGCAGTTTAGCCCATCCGAAAAGTCCGGGAGCGCTGGACGAGGCAAAGGCCGTCGCACTTGGCGTCGGGCAGGCGACAACACTGATGCGACGCCTCGAAGCAATTTGCCAGACCGTGCATCCGGAGTCCGAGACGTTTGGGACATACGGGCACGAGATCCGAAATTTGCTCATACTCGCCGCAATGGAGGTCGAAGCGCATTGGCGCGGGGTTCTCGTCGCCAATGGTCGGCAGCGGGATCGATACAGCACGAACGACTATGTCCGGCTGCTGCCGGTGATGCAGCTCAATGAATACTCCGTCGCCTTCCCGAACTTTCCATGGCTATCGCCGATCCAGCCCTTTTCGGGATGGACCCAGGAAAGCCCGACCCGATCGCTGACCTGGTACGACGCCTACAATCGCGTCAAACACGACAGAGAAGGCGATTTCTCCAGTGCCCGACTGGATCATGCTTTCGCCGCTGTCACAGCGTGCGTCATCATGCTAGCGGCCCAATGGACGCCCTCGATCGGGCTCGGAGGACGTTCCGATCTGAGTTCCTTTTTCCGGTTCGTGGAAATGCCGTCGTGGGCTCCAAGAGAAAGCTACACCCAGTCGCAGCCGTCGGCCGAAACGGCATGGACCCAAATCCGAAACCCTGAACTGGCAAGCTAGGATCAGGCGCAGTTGGCGAGGATGTTCAGGTCAGGGGTCCTTGCGCTTTCACAGGCATTCATTTCGGATGAAGGGCCACTGTGCTGCTTCTTGGGAGAATTTCTCCCATTCGGCGTGCAGCTGAGGGATCACGGCAGGCGCGACCAGCGGTTTGTCCAGGTGTGCGAACTGGTCGTACTGGGGATGCGGCAACACATCTCCGATCCCAGAATACAGGAACCAGCGGCCGACCAGTTCGGCGGTTTCCGCTAGGAGCTTCATCGCGTCGTTGGCATCGTTCAAACCCCACGTTTCAAGCCCACGGCCGGTTTGGCTCTCGGCGGTCGCCGGGTGCGCAAAGTGGATCGTCGCGTGATCCGCGACGCTTTCGAGCCGGGCGAGCCGCGCGTCGAGTCGATCGAAGACCCAGAGCTGAATGAGGTCAGCTGGCGAGCGGCTGTCTGCGGCGACGCCGCTGAGGAAATCGAACTCCCGATGTCGGTTACGACTGGGCTCCGGATTTAGGTCGGCGGGCACCCAGAGCGCCTTGTCCGGCGGTTCGGATGAGACATGCTCCCAGTGCCGCTGGTCTATTGCCTCGAAATCGTATTCGAGGCCCGCGATCTCCTCAATGAAAACGCGGCGCGTGATCTTGCCGCGACGCGCGCGGGCATCGTTGACGATGGCGGCGAGGGAGTTCACGCCTTTGGGTCCAATGAGCGGTCCTCTGTCGACCATGCGTCGAATTGCGAGGACAGCGCTGCCCCAGAAGGTGGATCGCAGGAGCTCCAGCACCATGCCGTTGAGTTGCTTTTCGCCTTCTGCATCGACTGGTGCGTGGTCGACGACACGCACCACCGTCGTGAAGGCCGCATAGTTCCACGCGAAGGCGCTGAGCGTGGGAACGACCGCATTCTCCTCGGTCTCGAAGGCCCGACGCCACGCCTCGATGTGCTTCTTTGTGGTCATTCCGCGCTACGTCCTGTTCGCTTGCCCAGGCCTTCACCGGCCTCGACGCGCAGTTTGCGCGTGGTTGCTGCGACCATGGATGAACCAGCCGGATCGGCATGGATGTTGTCGCCCCGTTGCTCACTGATCAAGGCAGTCGCTTCGATTGCCGCTTCTCTTGCCGAGTCGATGCACGCCGCAATGTGGGCCTTGGCGCGAAGTGACAATCACCACGGCGGCGCAAGCCTGACGCGGTCGGCCTCCTCAGAGCTCGCCGTCGGTGATCGAGTAGGCCTTCCTCAGAACGCCCGGCGAGATGACGAACAACCGTGCCCTGCCGCGGCCGATGACATTGTGCCCCATGGTTTCGAAAAGCAGCTCACGGCGAACAAGCTGGTCAATCGTTTCTGATACGCCCCCACGTGTGAGGCCACTCATGCTCACGAGCGTGGAGAGAGTGATAGGGTTTTCGCTTCCGTGCAGGGCGAAGATGAGGGTCATCATTCCGATCTGCTTCAATCGCGATGTTGCTGTCTCTCCCGGCAACGGCTGGAGGATGATTTGGCGTACCAGCAACACCATGATTGCATTGCCAACCCAGGTGTCCATCAGCGCGGCGAATGGCTCGCGCGCTGCTTCCGCTTGCTCTGAGGGCGAGCGTAGGTTGGACCTCACCCGCCTGCTCGCACGAGCCAAGCAGCTGACGCTCCAAAACGCGACGATCGGGTCGAATGCGTGTGCAACACTGATCGATTTCCGCTGAGGTCGAATCGCGGTGCGCCCCCGCAGTCGAGCTCATTGACCCCTGGTGATCGGGGAGTTGGAAAACCGAATGGTTACGGTCCCCACGGCCTTTAGCTCGGGAGAGCCTGTTGCATACGCCGCAGGCTCCCCGACCATAGGTCAAGGAGACGGCATCTTCCGGCGATGCCAAGCCGAACCATTCGGGGTTTCCACGCCCCAGAGCAGTGCGTATCTGCTCCACTGGCGTTCTTACGGCACACCGGGCTCGGTGTCGCCCATATTGTTACTGCGTCCGCAGTGGCGCTGGACGCGCACCGTCGGAGTTGCTGCGAGCTTCCCTGATCCAAACTCGTGGCGAAGCTTGCCGGCTCGCGGGAAATGCGCTTGAAACGACGCTGTTACTCCAGCGAGGTGTGCCGTGACCGAACCCCCCGTCGAGCGGAAAGACGACACCAATCTTGAACTCGTCGCAGATATCGTGGCGGCCTTCGTCGGTAACAACACCGTGCTGGCGGCGGATCTGCCTGCTCTGATCCGAAGTGTGTATTCGGCTCTCGAAAAATTAGGGGTTCCGGAACCTGTCGTCGTGGAGAAGTTGAACCCCGCCGTCGCGGTCAAGCGCTCGGTGACGGACGACTTCATCATCTGCCTCGAGGATGGCAAGAAGTTCAAATCGCTGAAGCGCCACCTGCGGACGGTCTACGACCTCACGCCGGAGGCCTATCGCGAGAAATGGGGCCTCCCGCGTGACTATCCCATGGTCGCACCTGCCTACGCGGCGGCGCGCTCGGCGCTTGCCAGGAACATGGGCCTGGGGCAGGCGCGCAAGAAGGTCGTAGAGCCCCCTCCGCCGACCAAGAAGGCGCCGTCACGCCGTAAGGCCGCGGCCAGCTGATATCCAAACAATTCCGTGTTTCCTCCCGCTCCCTGGGGCGAGGGATCTCTTGCCAGACCGCGGCTGTCGTCGTGGCGCGCTGTGGTGACCCTGGTCCATAGTGCATTCCTCCAACTCTGCGGGAGGACTGCTCCATCAAAGCCGGGACGAAACACCTAGGAACGCGAGAATGCCAGCAACGGGGTGAGGTCGTAATTGTCGGCCGCCCGGAGGGCCGCGACATAGCGCGCCCGGGTCTCGCCAGCATCGACCAGGTTGGCGCGGCCCCAGGTGAACGGCTGCTGCCCGAGTTGCCGGGCGAGTAAATCGCCGACCAGGCGTGAGAAGCGCCCATTGCCGTTCGGATAGGGGTGGATGGCCACCAGACGATGGCTGAAGCGGATGGCGATTTCGTCGGGCGGATAGGTGCCGTGCTCCACCCAATAGCGGGCATCGTCGACGGCCAGCCGTACCTCCATGGCGATCCGGTAGGCGTCAACGCCGATGTTCCTCCCCGTCGTGCGGTATTGTCCCGCCCAGCGCCATACGTCACCGAACATTCGACGGTGCAGCTCGTCCAGGAGGCCCTGGTCGAGGACGTTCCTCCTTCGCGACATCGCCCAGCGCCAGCCCTCGCCGATATTGACCTGCTCGGCTTCGTTCAGCTCATGCCGCATGGTGATGTAGGAGGGGATGAGCTGTTCCCGCTCCTCGGCTGTCAGCGGAGTATTGGCCTCGTCGTCATCCTGGAACAGCGGATCGTCTGCCGGCATGGAGATCAGTCGTCCTCCCACAGGCGTCGTGGCGCGTCGGCGAGAAGGCTCTCCGTGAGACGTTGCCGCTCATCCTCAAGATCAGGCCTGAGCAAGGCCTGGTTCTCGAGCTGCATGGTATGGTCGAGGCGGGTCATTGCGCGTCCCGCCTTCTCGGCCGCGCGTTCACGGACAATGTCGTCGAGCGGCTTGATCGGCACGAAGGCGTAGACGAACGTGCAGTTCATCGCGGCTGCCGCCTCTCGAAGGGTCCTGATCGTCGTGGCGCCCGAAACCTCCGCCTTCTCGATAGCCGGAATGCGGGAGGGAGCAGCGCCCATGCGAGCGGCAAGCTGCCGGCTGCTCATCCCGAGCGCTTCGCGAATGGCTTTCATCCACCCGCGCGGCGGGACGGCGAGGCTGAGCTCGCGCAATGGCGCAAGCCGACGTTCCAGTTGTTTGCGCGCGAGTGCAGCCTGTTTCGTGTTCATAAAATTATGTCCAAGATCGCATGGACATAGCACATATATGTGAGGAAAACAAGCAAGAATGATCATATATAGATGTCAAATATGAGCAGTGACGTACATCAATATATGAGCGGACCGCCGACCCCACCTATAGCAGGGGAGCCGATCCCCGGGCGGTTGCGCGAGGATTTCGGGTTCGCCAGCGAGCTGCCGGAAATATCGTCGGCAGCTTGCGGACGTCGGGCGCATGTTGGCGAGCGAGGTCTGGGAGGCTGGGGCCACGGACGAGCCATCGCCGCCAAGGCGGCCACGGTGCGGGACACGCAAGCCGTCCTCTTGTGTGTTGGTGCGCTTTTGCTCTCGCTTTCCTCAGTCCAGCGACGAATCCATTTTTCGAGTGTCATGAAACGGTGACACAATCAGGAGGGGAATTCAGTGGAGGCACCCGTGGCGACTGGGTTTCGTGTGACTGGCGGCAATGCCGCCGCGCCCTTTTCGCTCACCATCCACCGTGGCGACGGCATGGTCCTACTCGGAATGGACTGGAAGGGCGGCCGGCCGCCCGCCGATTTCGTAGGCTTCGCCATCCAGTATCGCGAGCCCGGCACGCAGTTCTTCAAGACGGCGCACAACCGCATCGGGTTTCCAGGTCAACCGGTTCCGGACAACGGGATTCGCACGACCGAGGCTCCGATCCAGAAATTCCGATGGGTCCATTTTCCCTTCGATGCGGCGCTCGAGGGGCCTTTCCTCTATCGCATCACGCCGATGTTCATGGACGCCGCCGGCGTCCTGAGGCCCGGAGAGGCGCAGGAAGCGGAACTGGAGCTGATGCGCCAGACCATTCCCGGCAAGCTCAACGTCGCCTTCACGCGCGGCTTCGTCTCCTCGCAAGCCTTCGTGCGCAACTTCTCTGACGGTGGGCCGGTGACGACGTTGGTGCCGCCCGACGGCGATGGGGGATTGGACTTTGTCCCGACCCACGCGGATGCCGAGCGTGCGCTCGCCTGGATGGGTTTTGAGGCGCGCTCTGAAACCCTCACGCTCCTAGATCGGGCGCGAGAGGTGGGCGCGGAGGTCCGCGTCATCGCCTATGACCTCAACCTTCCGGAAGTGGTCGAACGACTGGAAGCGCTCGGCGCCAACCTGAAGATCATCATCGACAATAGCGCTCGGACCAAAGGCCACGGGCGTCCGAACTCGCCGGAGACGAAAGCCGCTGAACGCTTGATGGCGTCCGCCGGTGCCGCCAACGTGAAGCGCCAGCACATGGGCAATCTGCAGCACCAGAAATCGATCGCGGTGCGCGGCGGCGGCATCGAGACCGTTCTCTACGGCTCGACCAATCTCTCCTGGCGCGGCCTCTACGTGCAATCGAATAACACTCTCGCCGTTCATAGCTCGCGCGCGATCGAAGATTACTTCACGACGTTCGAGACCTATTTCAACGCGAAGGGTGCCGACGATTTCCGTTTTTCGGCGAGCTCGGCGGGATGGATCGACCTCGGATTGCCGGACGTGGACGCGAAGGTCGCGTTCTCGCCCCATACCGACGCGAACGGCCTGCTCGACGAGATCGGCGCCGATATTGACCAGGCAGAATCGAGCGTCCTCTTCTCCCTCGCCTTCCTCGGCCAGACCACCAAAGGCGCGATTGGTCCGGCCCTAGGACGAGCCCTGGAGCGTCCGGCGGTCCATGTGATGGGCATTGCCGACGCCAGCGTTAAGGCGGGCAATCTCGGGCTGACCGTGCTCACCCCGGACAATCGTCGAAAGGTCGTGCGCGCCGCGGCGCTCACCGGCAACGTGCCACCGCCGTTTCTGAGCGAGCCGTCAGGACTCTCCGGCCTTGATGGAAAGCAGCGTGGGACGAGGATGCACCACAAGTTTGTGGTGCTCGACTTCGACAAGCCGACCGCCCGCGTCTATCTCGGCTCCTACAATTTCTCCGAACCCGCCGATGATGAGAATGGTGAGAATCTCGTGCTCGTCCGCGACCGGACGGTGGCGACCAGCTACATGATCGAGGCGTTGCGGATCTACGACCATTACATGTTCCGGGTCGCGGCCGAAGAGAGGCGCGGCAGCGCCGATCCCCTGGAGCTGAAGCGGCCGCCCGGACAGGGGGAACGGGCCTGGTTCGAGCACGACTGGACGGATCCCATTCGCGCTCGAGACCGGGAGCTCTTCGCGCGCGCCGACTGATGCAAGCCGTGCGTGAGGCGAACATCGGACCCCATGGGCGCATGTGCGGAGACTCAGCCTCGCCCGGAAAGACCAAGAAGAATGAGGCCGATTATGGGGAGGCTCCCTTGAATGACAGCCTCCATATCGCTCAGTTTCTCGACTGGCAGACCCGCGTCAAAGGTCGGATTGTAGTCGCCGACACTGCAGTTAGGATTTTTCAGGCCGGTCGTTACCCGCAAAAACTCCCTGCCGGGGTCGATGGCGCCGGTACTCCACTGGATGACCGAGCTTCGCGACTGGCAGCTGATGCGGAACTTGTAGTCTGTTGCGCCAGCGTTACTGGCTAACAACAGCATCGCTGATGTGGCGAGCAAGGCGCGCCTCGTGACGGATGCGAACATGATGAGCTCCATCGGATGTGAGTTGAAGTCAGGACGCCTTGCCGGTCTTAGCCTCGCGCAGAGCCGTCAACTCTGTGTCGATGCCAACATCCACCCGGATCAGGGCAGCGATGTCTTCGGCCTCCGGGACGATCGAATTGACGACCGCTTTGACGTCGCGGATGGTCACCTTCACGCCCTGCGTCTTCGACGGGTCCGTCACTCCCGCCTTAAGTGCGGCAACCTGCCTCGCGATCTCCGGTGCGAGATCGGCGCGCGCGCCATTCGCGATTGTGTGTTTGATCTGATCCTCGAAGATCACGCTGACGATGTTCCAGAGCGGATTGTCGAGCTGGCGAGCGAAGCGAACACCTGCCAACTGAACCACCGTGCCGTCGTTCACAACGACAGGCTTGCCGACTAGGAACAACTTGCCGGTGACATCGAACAGATGACCAGGCAGCCGGGCCTCGAACGACAGGCCGACCGCCATGTTCTCGGCAGACGGATAGAGAACGACGTCTTTGACGATCACCGTAGCCCTGCCACCCGGGACGTCCGCCGAGAACTCCTTGCCCGCGACTTCAGCCAGCACCGCTGCACGCAACACGCCATAGTCCAGACGAACGGCGGCTGCGATGCTGAGGCGGCCGGGTTCCGCCGGTGTTCGGGCAAGGGCCGGCAGCGGAGGCAGCACCACCTTCGGGGTGGCGTCAGTCGAGATATCGGTGCGCGCCTTCAGCGACACACCCATACGGATGTGGTTGTCCGCGACCACGATGCCGCTGGTCCCGATTTCAACCGGCATCAGGTGCGCCCAAGCCGTCACAGAGCCGGCGGTGCCAACCGGCATCGGGTAGACACGCCACGCCTTCTCGATCTCACGCTTGATGACATCGGGGGAGATCGCAGCCCGGATCTTTGCCGCCATCGCATCGAGCTGCGCGCGCATCGGACCCTCGACGTGGCTGCGGATGTCGATCCAGGCCCGGCTCACGACTTCGACCTTCGGGTTTTCAGTCCATTCGAGCTCCGGCACGATCGTCACGGCCGGCGTCCAGTCCGGATTGATGTCGATGGTCACGCGTGCCCGGATGATGAGAGCCGCGCGGAAATTCTTCGCATTGAGGCCGAGCATTCGCGCCCCGTCGCCACGCAACCCGCCGTTGCCGCTAATCTCGATCGGCAACGCGACGATCACCGTGCGGCCCGAGCCGCTCACCGTCAGGTCGCCGGCACGTCGGACCGTGCCCTCATACCGGGTACCTGCCTTCACATTGATCCTCACGATGTTCCAACCGCCCGGATTGATGGTACCGCCCACGTCCGGGCCGTTGCCGCCGAACCGATATTCCGCCGGGATCGCCTGGTTCGCGGCGTCGCGGATCAGGGAAAGCGGGATGTCCGCACGCAGGGCGAGGAGGCTGTCGTGCATAGGGATCTTGATGTCCCCGGCAATGCGAGAAGGCTCTTCCGACAGGCGGATGTTGTGCTGGCGATAGGCTTCATATGCCAATCCCAAGCCAGCCATCATCAGAGCCGCGGCTCCCAAAATCATAAACTTGCGGCGAATGGTCATTGCTGCAGGGCCTCCTTGGCCATTGCGAAGGGTTGCCTGACGCCCCCTTGAGGGTGGGCGCTGCAGGTCGGGCTCATCGTCCTCGACCTTGCCCCCTTAAGCCCTGGCAATCGGAATGCGGGCGGCCTTCAGCTCAAATTCAGAAGTAACACCAAGTTGTTGCGGGTCGGCTAACTTGGTTGAATGTCATAAGGGTCGCCATATGTGTGTACGCGGGAGCGCAAGCACATGACGTCGATCCAGGAACGCATTCAGGCAATGACTTGGCGAGCGGGGAAGAGAACCCTTCCGCGCCGCGGCCGTGTCTCCGAGGACGTCCTCCAGCAAGTTGAGGGGCTGAGGGACAGCGGCAAGTTTCAGGAGGCGGCAGATCTTCTTGAGCAGCAGCCCGGCGATGCCCTTGAGCAGGACCCTGTGGCTTTGAACGGCCTCGGCCATCTCAGGCTCGGGTTGCACCAGTTAGATGATGCTCTGGAGTTTTTCCATCGTGCGGAGGCTGCCGCAAAACTCCACCAGGCCAAGGCTCTGGTGAACCAGTCTCACGCACTGCGCGATTTGAAGCGGTTCGACGAGGCAGAGCAGGCGGCACGGCATGCTTGTGACCTCAATCCTGGCTGGTTTCTCCCCTACCTGATGTGGATCGCGGTGTGCGAATGGCGGGCGGGGGACGGCGATGCCGAAGCCGTGCGGACCATTGTGGAACAGATGACGCAAGAGTGTCCCGGCTGGCATCATGAGCCGGAGTTCTGGACGTACATCGATAGCGATATCGACTATCGGCGCCTCAGGGAGCCTGAAGAGTTCGAGCGTCTTTTTGGTGATGTATTTCGGAAATTCGAGGCGGAGCAGACGAAATGAAGACCCTTATTCTGGCTCTTATGCTCGTTGTTGTTGGTGCCAGCGTTGCGCCGGTTAACGCGGCGGCTCCTACGACTTGGGATAGGCGCAATTAGTCTGGTCGCATTGGCCAGACGGAGCGCTAACTTCGAGGAGGGAACATGCCCGCCACCGGCATCAAACTACCTGCGCATCTGCGCCATGGGTCCGATGACGCTCGGCTTGCCGAAATGATCGCGGCGCGGCGGCTCTCGGATCACGCTACCGCCGTGTCTCTTTTCGTCGAGCTCGCCGTCACGCGTGCCCGGCCGCACCTCCTGCGGCAGGTGCCGTGGGATCTGAAGCATAAGGCCGAGATGGTGGTGGATCAGGCAATTTCCAGCTGCCTGGTCAGCATTCTGATCGCGTTCGGCGTCGACGGGGCGAGCTTCGATGACCTCGTCCCGAGGCCTGCCAACGCCGGCACTCCGCTGGTCCCTGCCGTCTATCGGGACGGGGTGGAGGGCCTGTCCGTTGCGGAGTGGGTAGCTAGCTGGATCCCTGTGGTCGCCAATGGGTTTCGCCGGGATCGTAACCTTGCGATCCCGTTCGGCGACGATATCGAGCTGATCCCTGCGCCTGAAGTCGATCTGGAAGCTGAGGAAGCCGCAGCCGTCGCTAAGCAGAGGCTCAAGGAGTGTCTGGAAGCTCAGCTGAAAGTAGCCCCTGCTCGCCAGCGCTTCGTCATCAGCTGCATTTACAAGCTGGATCCGGACTTGCGATTCACGGCTAAAGATCTGGGTGAGCGTGCGCGCCGTGCTACGCTTTCTCCTGCGAAGGCGCGGGCGATCGAGGCCCGCGCTCGCCGTTTCAAGCTGGCGGATGGGGATGAGATCAGCCGAAAGGACATTGCGAAGGTGCTGGATATGTGTGTGGAGATGGTGAGCCGAGATCACACCGCCTTCCTCCAGCGCGTTGCGGAAGCTGCCGGGTTCAAGTCGTATGCAATCGCTCGCGTGCGCCGCAATGCGCGTCGTAAGCAGGCCGGCGGCGAGGCGCAGCACGGTGCGCAGATCCTCGGCCAGGGCTTCGACCCCGCCTACAGCAGGGGGAGCTGATCTCCCAGCGGTTGGCCGTCCTGCTTGTGACCAAGGGCGGACAGTGTCACGCCGAGCAGGCGGACCCCTTTGCGGAACGGATAGACCTGATCGAGCAAGGCGTCACAGATGGCCTCGACCTCGGCGACGTTCTCGGGAGGGTGCGCCAGGGTTCGGCTCCGCGTGAGCTGGTGGAAGTCGGCGAACTTGACCTTCAGGGTGACGGTGCGCCCGCGCGCGCCCTTTGTCTCGCAGTGCCGCCAGACCTTGGAAATCAGGGCGCGCAGCTCCGCCCGAGCGGGCTCCAGCTCGAGGATGTCCACCACGAAGGTGTCCTCGGCGCCAATGGACTTGCGCGGCCGATCTGGCTGCACGGGGCGCTCATCGATCCCGCGTGCGATGCGATAATACCAGAGCCCCGATTTGCCGAAATGATCCTGCAAGAAGGTCAGGGGCTTCGCCTTGAGATCCGCGCCGGTTTCGATACCGAGCCGCTGCATCTTCGCCGCTGTCGCCGGCCCGACACCATGGAACTTCTTCACCGGCAGGTCGGCGACAAAACCCGGTCCCATGCGTGGCGTGATCACCGCTTGCCCGTTCGGCTTGTTGAGGTCGCTCGCCATTTTCGCGAGGAACTTGCAATAGGAGATGCCGGCCGAGGCATTGAGACCCGTCACCTCCTTGATCCGCGCGCGGATCAGCCGGGCGATCTCCGTCGCGATCGGTAGGCCGTGCTTGTTGTCCGTGACATCGAGATAGGCTTCGTCCAACGAAAGGGGTTCGATCAGATCGGTGTGCTCGGCGAAGATCTCCCGGATCCGCGCGGAAACGGCGCGATACACGTCGAACCGCGGCGGCACAAAGATCAGCTCCGGGCATTTTCGCCTGGCGGTGACGGAAGGCATCGCCGAGCGGACGCCATAGGCGCGGGCCTCATAGCTCGCTGCGGCGACGACGCCGCGGGCGGCCGCGCCTCCGACCGCGACCGGCTTGCCCCGCAACTCCGGATGGTCGCGCTGTTCGACCGAGGCATAGAAGGCATCCATGTCGACATGGATGATCTTCCGCGTCGCCGGCGAGAGCGGCCCGTCGGAACCGATGTCCGATAGAGATGGATCGGCGGGGACGACCTCCGGTGCCGGCGCGGGCCGCGCGGCTGCGGTGCCTTGGGTCAGCGTGCCCCCCGTCACGTCGACCCGTCCTCAAGCTTCAGCGGCGCCTCCACGAGGACGAGCAGGTCGTCGGGGAGCGGCCGCTGGAGATGCTTCACGTCGGCCCAGTCTCCGGTCAGCCAGAGATCGACCTCCTCGGGTGTCGTCAGGATCGCGGGCATGGCCTTCAGGTGGATCGGCTTGACGATTCCGTTCGGCGACGTCGTCAGGAAGCCGTAGAGCTCGAACTCGCGCTCGCCGTCGCGCACCTTCTTGACGCCCTTCCAGGGTGTCCAGAACCCGGCGAAGAACATCAGCGGCCGATCCTGGTTGCGGGCGAACCATGCGTTCGGCGTTCGGCCGCCCGGAACCTTGCTCGCTGGATCCGGCTCCGCGAAGGACGTGAAGGGCACGACGCAGCGGCTCGTTGGCCCCAACCAGCGGCGCCAATGCGGGGAGTTGATGTTACGGATGTTGGTGATGCCGGGATCGTAATTGCCCTTGATGTAGTCGGGCGGCGTCGGCATCCCCCATGTGGCGCTGACGATCTCCCGGTGCCCGTCCTCTCCGACCCGCACGATCGGCGCCAGCGTGTTGGGATACATGTCGCGCGACGGCTCGTTCCAGCCGGCCTTGTCACGGAAGGCTTTGGTGAATTGCACCACGGCGTCCCGGGTGGTGGTCAGATTGTAGAGATTGCACACCGCCGGGCCTCCTATCTCCACATGCCACGCATGCGCGCGCCGACATCGATGCGGACCTGGCGTGGCTGCCCGGCGCCTTCGCCATCGGTTCCTGGGGAAACCGGCCATGACCGCCGCTCGAAATATGTCAGAAGCGACGCCGGAATGAAGCGCGTGCGCGAGGCGTAGACGTGGCGGTCGCCCGTCGCGGACTGTCCGTGGGTGAAGAAGCGCTGCGGCACGATGAGATTGAGGCTGTCCTTCGCGCGGGTCATGGCGACATAGAGCAGCCGCCGCTCCTCCTCGATCTCATCCGAGGTGCCGGCGCCGAGGTCGGAGGGGATGCAGCCGTCGACCGTGTTGAGCACGAAGACCGATTTCCATTCTTGCCCCTTGGCCGAATGGATGGTCGACAGGATCAGATAGTCCTCGTCGAGCAGCGGAACCCCGGCCTGGCCGGAGGTGGCGTCGGGTGGGTCGAGCGTCAGCTCGGTCAGGAAGCGCTCTCGCGAGGGGTAGCCTGCGGCGATGTCCTCAAGCTGCACGAGGTCGGCGCGGCGCATCTCGAAATCCTCGTGGATGCGTTCGAGATGCGGTTCGTACCAGGCCCGGACCTGCGCGATCTCGGCCGGCCATCCGGCCACGCGGGAGCGCAGGTCCTGCAGCATGCCGACGAACGCCGGCCAGTCCGCCGCGGCGCGGGGAGGGCAGGGGTGCTCGCCGAGCGCCGTGATCGGGTCGTTCGCCTCCGCCATGGCGTCGAGCGCGCCCGCCGCCGTCGAGGGGCCGACACCCGGTAGGAGGTGCATGATCCGGAAGCCAGCAACGCGGTCGCGTGGATTCTCCGCGAAGCGCAGGGCGGCGAGCACATCCTTCACATGCGCGCTGTCGAGGAATTTGAGCCCGCCGAACTTCTTGAACGGGATGTTGCGGCGGGTCAGCTCGACCTCGAGCGGGCCGCTATGGTGGCTTGTCCGGAAGAGAACCGCCTGGTCCTTCAGGCGCTGGCCGGTTTCGCGGTTTTCGATGACCTCCGCGGCAATGAAGCGCGCCTGATCGGCCTCGTCGCGCACCGTGACGAGGCGGGGCCGCTCGACGGACTCTCGATCGCTCCAGAGGTTCTTGGTAAAGCGCTCGCGCGCCAGATCGATCACGCCGTTGGCGGCCGCGAGGATCGGCTTGCTCGAACGATAATTGCGGTCGAGCGTGATGACCTCCGCCGCCGGCGAGAAGGCGTTCGGGAAGTCGAGGATGTTGCGCACCGTGGCGGCGCGGAAGGAATAGATCGCCTGCGCATCGTCGCCGACCACCGTCAGGCCGCGCCCGGCCGGCTTGAGCCCGGCGAGGATCGTCGCCTGCAGGCGGTTGGTGTCCTGATATTCGTCCACCAGAACGTGATCCCATCGACCGCCGATCTCGTCGGCGAGCGAGACATCGCTCATGGCCTGTGCCCAGTAGAGCAGCAGATCGTCGTAATCGAGGACGTTCTGCGCCTGCTTGGCCTCGACATAGGCCGCGAACAGCTCCCGAAGCTGCCCTTCCCATTCCGCCGCCCAGGGATAGTTCGACCGCAGGACCTCCTGGAGCGGTGCTTCCGCATTGACGGCGCGCGAATAGATCGAGAGGCACGTTCCCTTCGCCGGAAACCGGCTCTCCATCTTCGAGAAGCCGAGCTCATGCCGCGCGAGGTTCATCAGATCGGCCGAGTCCTCGCGATCGTGGATGGTGAACTGCGGATTGAGGCCGATCTCGCCGGCATAGTCCCGCAGGATGCGCGCGCCGATCCCGTGAAAGGTGTGAGGTGGTCCCGGTTTGGCGGACAGATTGGCGGCTTTGCTAAGCTTGGTTCTGGTGTGCGTTACGCCGCCATGTCGATGCCGTCGCAGGCCGTATGGACCTCCTCCGGCGTTCTGCCGCCGAGGGC
>NZ_JAIVFN010000052.1 GCF_030015065.1 Xanthobacter autotrophicus
CAGGTGTGTATAAGAGACAGCTTCCCCACCCGGCCCGAGCAGCACCAGCGCCGCAGCATCCGCCTCCACCGCCGTGGTGGCGGCGGTGACCCCATGGGCCGCATCCCCGGCAATCACCGGCAGGCGGGCGAGCAGCGCCGGGGACAACACCCGCGCGAACGGATCGGCGGCGATGGTGTTCACCGGCACGATCTCTCCAGCCGGCGACGCGGCCGCCAGCGCCCGGCGATGGCTTTCCATCGCGAAGGCCTCCTGCGCCTCCCGCGTGATACCCTCGGCGCGCGCCAGCTCCGCCGCCGCCGCGGCGAGGTCGGGCTCGCGCTCCGGCCAGGGGGTGAAGGCCGGCTGCCGGTAGAATTGCGGCGCCTCATCCTTCGTGCTCGGACGACGGGCGCGCAGCGGGGCGCGGCTGAAGCTCTCCACCCCGCCGGCCAGCACAAAGCGCGCCTCGCCCGAAGCGATGCGGGCCGCGCCCATGCGGATGGCATCGAGGCCGGCGCAGCATTGCGTGTCGAGGGTCAGCGCCGGGATGCTCTGCGGCAGGCCGGCGGCGAGCGCCGCCACCCGCGTCAGGTTGCCGCCACCGGACAGGGCATTGCCGAGGATCACCTCGTCCACCGCGTCGGGGGCAATACCCGCATCGGCGAGCAGGGGCCCGATCAAGGCCGCCGCGAGGGCGAAAGGCTCCATGTCCCGGAAGGCGCCGCCGCGGGGCACCACTGCCGTGCGCCTGGCGGCCAGAACAGCGACGCCGGTCATGGGATCAGCTCGCAGCCGTGCGGCCACAGGCGGGCGACGGCGGCAAAGTCGGTCTTGCCGGAGGCGGTCAGCGGCCACCGCGACACCCGCGCATAGAGCCGTGGCACCTTGAACAGGGCCAGCCGCGGCCTGAGCCACGCCACGAGGTCCACCCGCGTCACCTGCGCTCCTTCCTCCGGCAGGACAAAGGCCACCAGCCGCTCGCCGCGCTTGCCGTCCGGCACGCCCATGACGGCGGCGGCGGCGATGGCGGGGTGCAGTTCCAGCTGCCGCTCCACCTCTTCGGGATAGAGGTTCTTGCCCGAGGTGACGATCATGCGCTTTGCCCGCCCCGCCAGGGTGAGGAAGCCGGCGGCATCAATGCGGCCCATGTCGCCGACGCTGATCTCGCGCCCATGGCGCATGAGGTCCGGGCTGTCGCCGGTGGCATAGTCCTGGAACAGGAAGGGGCTGTCCACGAAGACGAGGCCGGTGCGCCCTGCCGGCAGGCGCCGGCCCGCTTTGTCGCGGATGGCGAGGGTGACGCCGTCGAAGGCACGGCCCACGGAACCCTCGGGCACCGCCTCCCCACCCTTCGCCACGGTGATGAAGGAGAGTTCCGACGCGCCGTAAAACTCGGCGAACCCCGCCTCGGGCAGATGGTGGGAGAGGAGCGCCTTGCGCCCCGCCGGCCATTTGGCGCCCGAGCACAGCACGAGGCGGATGCCGTCCAGCGTCGCGCCCTCCGCCGCCAGATGGTCGAGCAGCAGGGCGAGCTGGGTCGGCACGCCGTAGAGCACGCTGGCCTTGTGCCGGCGCGCGAGGTCGGCCACCGCGCGGGGACGGAAGCTCTTCGCAAGGATCACATGGGCGCCGGCGTCGAGCCCGCGCGCCAACGCGTAGAGGAACAGGGAATGGGTCAACGCCCCCGGCGCCAGCAGCACGTCGCCGGGGCCGATGCCGAATTCGTGGGTGTCCGCATCGAAGCTCGCGGTCCAGGAGCGATGGGTCCGGCGATAGCCCTTGGGCAGGCCGGTGGAGCCCGAGGTGAAGCCCACATAGAAGGGCAGGTCCGGATCCGGCGGCGCCACCATAGCGCCCGCGCCGGCGCCGACGGCCTCGGCAAGGCCCTCCAGCCCCTGGGCCGGGGACAGGCGCACATCCGCATCCGCACCGCACGACACCAGCAGTCCCGGCCGGATGCGGGCGAGGATGTCCGCCCTTTGCCCCGCCGGCCAGGAAGGATCGAG
Organism: Xanthobacter autotrophicus; assembly: GCF_030015065.1. Taxonomy (GTDB): domain Bacteria; phylum Pseudomonadota; class Alphaproteobacteria; order Rhizobiales; family Xanthobacteraceae; genus Xanthobacter; species Xanthobacter autotrophicus_D. The sequence goes on from NZ_JAIVFN010000052.1 coordinate 1,989, forward strand.
CACCTGCCCCTCCCGTCCCGCATGGGCGGCGGCGAGGAACAGCACCGCCAGCGCCGCGCCGTTGGGCAGGTCCAGTGCGATGCCGCCCTCGGGGGCGTCTTGGAAGCGGGCGGCGATGCGCTGCACCAGCGCGGCGAGGGCACCATAGGTGAGGCTTTCGCCCTCGCAGGTCAGGGCCGGCGCGTCGGGGCGCCCGGCGCCGTGGCGGGCGAGATGGCGGGTGATGCTCACGGGCGCGGCTGCGCCGCCACCGACCAGTTGCGCAGCACGGTGGTGACCAGCACCGCCGCGCCCACGGCCTTGATCAGGTCGCCGGGCAGGAACACCGCCGCGCCGATCATCGGGCCGATGCCCGCCACCGCCCCCAGCACCGGGATGCCGAACAGGTAGACCACCAGAATGCCACCCACCACCGACGCCACGAAAGCCGAGGCGAAGGCGGGCAGCTTCAGCCGCTCGGCAAGGAAGCCCACCACATAGGCCCCCGCGATATAGCCGATGAGGAAGCCGGCGGACGGCCCGCCGAGGACGCCGAGGCCGCCGCGCCCGCCCGAGAGCAGCGGCGCGCCCAGAAGCACCACGAAGACGAACAGCGCCACCGCCGCCGCCCCGGCCCGCGCGCCCAGCAGCAGGCCGGCGAGCATCACGCCGAGGCTCTGGGCGGTGATGGGCACCCCGGCCGCAAGCGGCATGTAGACGGGCGGCACGAAGCCCAGCGCCGCGATGAGGGCCGCGATGAGCGCGATGCGCACGAGGGTGCGGGTGTCCATGTTCGATCCTTCACGGGTTCGGGCGCGGCGGCGGCGCAGGCTTATCCGGCATGCCAAAGCCACGGGCGTCGAGGGCTTCCGCCACCTGGTCCGCAGTTCCGAGCGCGCCGGAGAAGAAGGCGCCGATCAGCACCAGTCCCGGCCGGCGCGGGCTGCGGGCGCGCCAGGCCTCCTCCCGTCCCCGCCAGCTTTCCAGCAGCACCGGCACGAAGCGCAGCACCAGCGCCACCGCCAGCGACAGCCGCTCGGGATCGAGCCCGAACCGCGCCAGCGGCTTCAGCGGCACGGCCAGGGCATCCATCATGTCCTGCATCCGCGTGGACAGGGTGACGAGGTCGGCGATGAGCACCATCACCGCGATGCGCAGCACGCTCGCCGCCGCCACCGACAGGGATGCGGCCCAGACCTGGAGCACGAAGATGATGGCGAGCAGCGGCAGCAGGCTGCGCCACTCCAGGATGCGCAGCAGCCCGCGCCGGCCGAAGCCGGCATAGACCAGAACCACCGCCGCGAGCACGCAGGCGAGGATGAGCGGATCGCCGATGGGCAGGATGAAGACCGACAGCACGGCGAGCGCGACCAGCTTCACCCCCGCCGGCAGCCGGTGCAGCAGGCTGGGGCCGGAGAGATAGCCGGCGATCACGGCTGCCATCCTCCCATCGCGGCGGCGCGGGCGCGGGCGTCGGCCTCGTAGAGCGGAATGATCTCCCCCGGCGGCCCATCCGCGGCGACCATGCCGCCCTTCAGCCACAGCAGCCGGTCGAAGCCGTCGAACAGGTGCAAATCATGGCTCGCCATCACCACCTGGAGGTCGAGGTCGGCGAGCCGCGCGGCGAAGCCGAGGCGGGTGGTGAGGTCGAGGCTGGAGAAGGGTTCGTCCAGCAGCAGGATGCGCGGCCCGGCCGCCAGAGCCGCGAGGATGCACACCAGCTGCTTCTGGCCCTCGGAAAGGTCCGCCACCGCCCGCTCCCCCCAGCCGGCGCAGCCATGGCGGGCGAGCAGGAGGTCCGCGGCGGCGTTGGCCTCGGCCTTGGGCCGGCCCTGGGCGATGGGGCCGAAGGCGATCTCCTCCCGCACGGTGGGGAAGATGATCTGGTGATCCACGTTCTGGAACACGAAGCCCACCGTCGCAGGCAGGCGGCGGCGCTCCCTGCGGGTATCGAGCCCGGCCACGGTCACGGTGCCCGCGTCGGGCAGGAGGAGGCCGTTCAGCAGCCGCAGCAGGGTGCTCTTGCCCGAGCCGTTGTCACCCACGAGCCCGATGCGCCGCTCGACGAGGGAAAGGGACAGGCCGGCGAAGACCGAGCGGCCGCCACGATCGAGGACGACGCTGTCGAGCACCATGCCGGCGGCGCGACCAGAACTGTCCGAGGCGGGCAGGGCGCTGGCGTCGGGGCGGTTCGGCTGGCGCGCGGGGCGCGCGGATCGTGAAGCGTTGAACATCGCGTTGCGGGATGGATTATACGCTTCCCCGCGCGGTGCAACCCCCTTCGGCCACCGCCCCGTGCCGGCGTCACCCGGCGTCACCCGGCATCGCGCGTGCACCGCGCCCACCGGCGGACACGAGGCGGAACAACGTCCGCTCCGCGTCACAAAACTGCAACATCCAGATGAAATAGAGGCGACAAATTCCCTTGACGCGATCCGCACTGTCGCCGCCGTCCTTCAAACCCGGTCTCCACCCATGAACATCGAAACCCATGCCCTTGGCCCGGAACAGGTTCTCATCGTGCTCGACGGCCGGCTCGACATCGACGGCACCGCGCAGATCGAGGTCGCGTTCAGCGCCGTGTCGAGCCACGCGCGGGCGACCCTCGTGGACCTGTCGGCGACGCCCTTCGTCGCCTCCATCGGCATCCGCCTGCTCATCAGCAACGCCAAGGCCCTGGCCCGCCGAGGCGGGCGCATGATCATCTTCGGCGCGGAACCGGAGGTGGAAAAGGTTCTCCTTACCACCGGCGTGGGCGAGCTCGCCACCCTGGTCGCCACCCGCGCGGAGGCCGACGCCGCGCTCGCCTCTGCCGGCGCGGCGTCCTGAACCGGGCTCGACGCCGGCCCCTGAAGGGGCCGAGGCGATGAGCCGGCTGCCATGCCACCGCGATACCGATTGATCTGCCGCCCTTCAAGGTGCGAAAACACGGGTCATCCGGATATCCGGCGCTTGCTCCGCTCTCGCGCGGGACAGCGGCTGCGGGAGGTGGCATGAGCGGACTGGGAGCGCGGCAATTCCTCCTGCGCAAGGCGCCGGAGCACGGCCATCACGCGGTGACCTTCATCGAGCTGTTCTTCGATCTGGTCTTCGTCTTCGCCATCACCCAGCTCTCCCACCATCTGCTGCACGACCTCTCGGCGATCGGGGTGCTGCAGACGCTGGTCCTGTTCGTCGCGGTCTGGTGGGCGTGGATCGACACCGCCTGGGTGACCAACTGGCTCGATCCGGACCGCAAGCCGGTGCGGCTCATGCTGCTCGCGCTGATGCTGGTGGGCCTCGTCCTGTCCGCCTCCCTGCCGAAGGCATTCCATGAAGGCGGCCTTCCCTTCGCCCTCGCCTATGCAACACTGCAGATGGGGCGCTCCGCCTTCACCATCTGGGCGGTGGCGCGCCACGATCCCGCCCAGGCCCTGAATTTCAAGCGCATCCTGACGTGGCAGGCGCTGGCCTCGGCGCTGTGGATCATTGGCGCCTTCCTGCACGGCGAGGCGCGGCTTAGCGTGTGGGCGCTCGCCGTGGTGATCGAGAGCCTCGCCCCCTCCACCGGCTTCTTCGTGCCGGGCCTCGGCGCCTCCAGAGCGGCGGACTGGAAGGTGGAGGGCCGGCACCTGTCCGAGCGCTGCGCCCTCTTCATCATCATCGCGCTGGGCGAATCCATCCTCGTCACGGGCGCCACCGCCTCGGGCCTCGCGTGGACCGCCGTCAATGCCGGCGCGTTCGTCACCGCCTTTCTCGGCACCGTGGCCATGTGGTGGATCTATTTCGACACCGGCGCGGAACGCTCCAGCACCCGTTTCGCCCATGTTGAGGAAAGCGGGCACACGGCACGGCTCACCTACACCTATATCCACCAGATCATCGTCATCGGCATCGTCGGCTGCGCCGTTTCCGACGAGCTGATCCTCGCCCATCCCGACGGACAGGTCTCGACCGCAGCGGCGTTTGCCATCCTTGGCGGCCCCGCGCTCTATGTGCTGGGGTGCGGACTTTTCAAATACCCGCTCCTCCGCCGCTTTCCGCTCTCCCATCTGGTCGGGCTCGGCCTTCTGGCGGCGCTGATCCCCCTCGCCGGCCACTTCAGCCCGCTCGGACTTGCAGCCGCGAGCACCGGCGCCCTGCTGGTGGTGGCGAGCTGGGAGGCGGTCGCCCTGCGGCGCATCGCACCACGGGAAGCCGACTGAAACCCACCGCGGGACGGCGCGAACCGGATTGATTTCCGGCGCGCCGAGGCGCATATATCGCCAAAATCAAATCGATTAAAACCGGCACGTCGGAACGCCGGAGCATGCAGATTCCCATGGAGACGCCCATGTCCGGTCAAGGCGACCAGCCCGAGAAGCACGGCCTCAAACTCAGGTCCCAGCTCTGGTTCGACAACCCCGACAATCCCGGCATGACGGCGCTGTACCTGGAGCGCTACCTCAATTTCGGCCTGACCCGGGAAGAGCTGCAGTCGGGCAAGCCCATCATCGGCATCGCCCAGACCGGCTCGGACCTCTCCCCCTGCAACCGCCACCACCTGGACCTCGCCAAGCGGGTGCGCGACGGCATCGAGGCCATGGGCGGGGTGCCGTTCGAATTCCCGGTCCATCCCATCCAGGAGACCGGCAAGCGCCCCACCGCCGCCCTCGACCGCAACCTCGCCTATCTCGGGCTCGTCGAGATCCTCTACGGCTATCCGCTGGACGGCGTGGTGCTGACCACCGGCTGTGACAAAACCACCCCCGCCTGCATCATGGCGGCGGCCACCGTGAACATCCCCGCCATCGTCTTGTCCGGCGGGCCCATGCTGAACGGCTGGTGGAAGGGCGAGCGCACCGGCTCCGGCACCGTGGTGTGGAAGAACCGCGAGCGCTTCGCCGCCGGCGAGATCGACTATGACGAGTTCATGGACGTGGTGGCCTCATCCGCCCCCTCGGTGGGCCATTGCAACACCATGGGCACCGCCTCCACCATGAATGCGCTGGCCGAGGCTTTGGGCATGTCCCTGCCCGGCTGCGCCGCCATTCCGGCGCCTTATCGCGAGCGCGGGCAGATCGCCTACGACACCGGCAAGCGCATCGTGGACATGGTGTGGGAGGACCTGAAACCCTCCGACATCCTCACCCGCGAGGCGTTCGAGAACGCCATCCGCGTGAACTCCGCCATCGGCGGCTCCACCAACGCCCCCATCCACCTCAATGCCATCGCCCGCCATGTGGGCGTGCCGCTGACCGTGGACGACTGGCAGGCGGTGGGCCACAAGATCCCGCTTCTGGTGAACCTCCAGCCCGCCGGCGAATATCTCGGCGAGGAATTCCACCGCGCCGGCGGCGTGCCGGCGGTGGTGGCCGAACTGATGGAGAAGGGCAAGATCCACGAGGGTGCGCTCACCGTGAACGGGCGCTCCATCGGCGAGAATTGCAGGGGCAAGCTTTCCTGGGACCGCGCCGTCATCAAGACCTATGACGCGCCCATGAAGGAGGATGCCGGCTTCATCGTGCTGCACGGCAACCTGTTCGACAATGCGGTGATGAAAACCTCGGTGATCTCCCCCGAGTTCCGCGCGCGCTTCCTCTCCAACCCGAACGATCCCGAGGCATTCGAGGGCCGCGCCGTGGTGTTCGAGGGGCCGGAGGACTACCACCACCGCATCGACGACCCTTCGCTCGGCATCGACGAATACACCCTGCTGTTCATCCGCGGCACGGGGCCGCTGGGCTATCCCGGTGGCGCCGAGGTGGTGAACATGCAGCCGCCCACCGCCCTCATCAAGAAGGGCATCCATGCTTTGCCCTGCATCGGCGACGGCCGGCAGTCCGGCACCTCGGGCTCGCCCTCCATCCTCAACGCCTCGCCGGAGGCAGCGGCCGGCGGCGGCCTCGCCTTGCTGAAGACCGGGGACCGGGTGCGCATCGACCTCAATAAATGCACCGCCGACATCCTCATCTCGCCGGAGGAGCTCAACCAGCGCCGCGCCGACCTGCAGGGCCACGGCGGCTTTGCCGTGCCGCAGAGCCAGACCCCCTGGCAGGAGATCCAGCGCTCCATGGTGGCGCAGTTCGACGAGGGCATGGTGCTGAAGCCGGCGGTGAAGTACCAGCGGGTGGCCCAAACCATGGGCGTTCCCCGCGACAATCACTGAGCGAGCCGACCCATGAGCCAGCAGGCGGCGCCGGGCACACGTTCCGGCGCAGTCCCCGGGGCGGCCGCCGACGCGGTTCCTCTGGGCGTGCCGGTAGAAGGCGGCCCGGCCCGGCGGCCGGCGCCCGTCACCCTCGAAGGGCGGCACGTCGCCCTGGTGCCGTTCGACGCCGGGCAGCATTGCGCCTCGCTCTACGCCCTCTCCCACGGGCCGGAGAAAGAAGCGCTCTGGGCCTATCTCTCCGCGGCCCCCTTCCCGGACGAAGCCGCCTTCGCGCGCCATTACGCGGAAGCTGCCACCAGGGCAGACCCGCTCCTCCTCGCCATCGTCGAGACGGGGACCGGCCGCGCGGTGGGCCACGCCACCTATATGCGCATGGAGCCCGCGCACCGGGTGATCGAGGTGGGCAACATCCTCTACACCCCCGCGCTCCAGCGCACGCCGGGGGCGAGCGAGGCCATGTTTCTCATGGCGCGGCACGCCTTCGAGGATCTCGGCTATCGCCGCTACGAATGGAAGTGCAACGCCCTCAACGCCCCCTCGCGGCGGGCGGCGGAGCGCCTCGGCTTCACCTATGAGGGCCTGTTCCGCCAGCACATGATCGTCAAGGGGCGAAACCGCGATACTGCCTGGTACGCCCTCATGGACCACGAGTGGCCCCGCGCCAAAGCCGCCTTCGTGGCCTGGCTCGATCCCGCCAATTTCGACGCCGAAGGCCGCCAGACGCAGCGGCTGGAGGACATCCGCGCCGCTGTGTGAGGCATCGCCCCACCAAGCCGAAAAACTCAAGAGGAACGCCATGGGTGGACGACTTCAGGGTAAGACCGCGCTGGTGACGGCGGCGGGACAGGGCATCGGCCGCGCCATCGCCGAGGCCTTCGTGCGCGAGGGCGCGAGCGTGATCGCCACCGATCTCGACACCGCCAAGCTTGAGGGCCTCGCCGGCGCCACGTTGCACAAGCTCGACGTGCTCTCCACCGAGGCCGTGGCCGCGCTGGCCAAGGCGGTCGGCCCGGTGGACGTGCTGGTGAATGCCGCCGGCTACGTGCACCAGGGCAACATCTTCGACACCTCGGAGAAGGACTGGGACTTCTCCTTCGACCTCAATGTGAAGGCCATGCACCGCACCATCTCGGCGTTCCTGCCGGGCATGCTGGAGAAGGGCAGGGGTTCCATCGTCAACATCGCCTCGGCAGCGTCCTCCATCCGCGGCGTGCCGAACCGCTATGTCTACGGCGCCTCCAAGGCGGCCGTGATCGGCCTCACCAAGGCGGTAGCGGCGGATTTCATCCTGAAGGGCGTGCGCGCCAACGTGATCTGCCCCGGCACCATCCAGTCGCCGTCGCTGGACGAGCGCATCGCTACCGTCTCGGCCCAGACCGGCCGCTCGCTGGACGACGTGCGGGCGGATTTCGTCGGCCGCCAGCCCATGGGCCGGCTGGGCACGCCGGAGGAGATCGCCGCGCTGGCGCTCTATCTCGCCTCCGACGAAAGCGCCTTCACCACCGGGCAGATCCATATCATCGACGGCGGCTGGGCGCTCTGAGACGCCCGGCGCCGGGACGTACCCTGAACCTTTGCCAAACGCCTTTTTCGAGCGATCCGGGCGCCGCTTCGCTCGAACGGCCTTGAGGGACTTTTCACATGCACATTCTCGTCATCGGCGGCGCCGGCATGGTCGGCCGCAAGCTCATCGAACGCCTCGCCCGCGAGGGACGGCTGGGCGGCAAGCCCATCACCCGGCTCACCGCCCACGACGTGGTGCCGCCCAAGCCGCCGCAGGCACCCTTCCCCATCGACACGCGGGTATCTGACCTCTCGGTGCCCGGCGAGGCGGCGGTGGTGGTGGCGGACAAGCCCGACGTGATCTTCCACCTCGCGGCCATCGTGTCCGGCGAGGCGGAGGCCGATTTCGACAAGGGCTACCGCATCAACCTCGACGGCACCCGCCATCTGTTCGACGCGGTGCGCCTCATGGAGGGGTACACGCCGCGCCTGGTCTTCACCTCATCCATCGCGGTGTTCGGCGCGCCCTTCCCGGATGCGATTCCCGACGAGTTCTTCCACACCCCGCTCACCTCCTACGGCGCCCAGAAGGCCATCGGCGAGCTGCTGCTGGCGGACTATACGCGGCGCGGCTTCTTCGATGGCATCGGCATCCGCCTGCCCACCATCTGCGTGCGCCCCGGCCTGCCCAACAAGGCGGCCTCCGGCTTCTTCTCCGGCATCATCCGCGAGCCGCTGGCGGGGCAAAATGCGGTGCTGCCGGTGTCGGAGGATGTCATGCACTGGCACGCCTCGCCCCGCTCGGCGGTGGGCTTCCTCATCCATGCCGCGACCCTCGACGGCGAGAAGGTCGGCCCACGGCGCAACCTCACCATGCCGGGCCTGGCCGTGACGGTGGGCGAGCAGATCGAGGCGCTGCGCAAGGTGGCCGGCGACAAGGCGGTGGCCCGCATCACCCGCGCGCCCGATCCGGTCATCGAGAAGATCGTCTCGGGCTGGCCGCGCAAGTTCGACGCCCGCCACGCCACGGAGCTCGGCTTTGTCGCGGAAGGCTCCTTCGAGGAGATCATCCGCATCCATATCGAGGATGAGCTCGGCGGCAAGATCGCCGACTGAACATGCCTCCGGCCCCGCCGCCTCAAGCGGCGGCGCGGGCCATGCGCAGGGCGATGCGCTCTTCCAGCCGGCCGATGGCACCATCCAGGTCCGGCAGGAGGCTGCGATAGGCGGCGCGCCGGGTGGCAAGGCTTGCGCCCCGCGCCACCTCGGGGAGCTGCCAGAATTCAAGGCGCAGCAGCCCGATGAAGGTCTGGCGCCGCAACGCGCGCCACGCTTCGGCGCCCAGCGCGACCACCACGTCCAGCCGTGGCGCGCCGGAGAGTCCGAAAACGCCCGCCGGCTTCGCCGAAAGGCCGTCGGCGGGAACACGGGCCGCCTCGAGGCAATCGATCAGCGCGGGATCGACGGCGCCCGGCACCATGGCGGCGGCGCTGAACGGGCGCAGCCCCCGGTGACCGTGCAGGGCGATGGCTTCCGCCATCAGGCTTGTGCCCCCATTGTCCGGGCACACGAAGAGAATGGTCGGCCGTGCGGTCATCGGCATGGGATCTTTCTCTCGCCCCGCTCCGGGGCTCCAGGCGCGCAGCCTGTCGAATCGCACCATAGCCCCGGGAGCCGACGAGGCTATGACAGGCTGGATCGGGGCCTGCGGCGCGAAACATCCGGCCCGTCCCGGCCCCGCACCCGGCGGGGGAAGATGCGGGCACGCCCTCCCGACGGCGTCAAGGGACGGCACCATCCTATTGCGAAATATGGTGAAAAACTCCCGTTAACCATTCCGCAAATCGAACGGGGGATGGATCGCATGCTGGCGGGCGTCGTGATTCGTCCGAAGGTTCTGCGCCAGCGCGTTGATTTCGGAGATGAGTCATGGCCAAGAAGGCGGCGAAGAAGCCGGAAGTGACGAGTGACACGGTCAGCAGCATCGCTGCGAAGGCGCTGAAGGATCCCGGCAGCCTCTCTCATGCCGAAATCCAGGCGCTGGCCGGCTCGGCCCTCACCCAGGCCCCCGATGCCACGAAGGCCCCGGCGAAGCCGGACGCGAAGGCAAAGCCTGCCGTGAAAGCCGCCGGGCCCGCGCCCAAGTCTGCCGCCAAGGCTGCGGCAAAGCCCGTTGCAACGAGCCCCGCCCCGAAGACGGCGGCCCCGGCCAAAGCTGCTGCCGAGAAGGTCGCAGCCAAGCCCGCCACCAAGAGCGTCAAGGCCGCGCCCGCCGCGAAGTCTGAGGCGACGAAGCCTGCTGCTGCGAAGACACCGGCCGCCAAGGTCGCCGCCAAGACCGCAGCCGTGAAGACCCCGGCCGCGAAGACTCCGGCCACCAAGACCGCAGCCGCGAAGCCCGCCGTGAAGGTCGAGGAAGCCAAGCCCGCCGAGGCGAAGGCTCCGGTACGCGGCGCCAAGCCCGCGGCCAAGCCTGCTGCAAAGCCGGCCGCAAAAGCGCCGGTGGCGAAGGCCGTGACGGCCGAGGTCAAGAAATCCGCAGTCGCGAAGCCCGTGGCTGCCAATGCTGCCGCGCCGAAGGCCGTCGCCAGGCCCGGCCGGGGCCGCAAGCCGGCCTGACCGGCAACGCGGACCGGAAAACCCCATGAAACCCCGCCGCCCGGACCAGGCACGGTCCGGGCGGCGGTTTCGCTCGTCCTCAGGCGCGGAACGCCCTATTGCTCTGAAAGTGCGCCGGCGCTGCCCACGTTGAAGATCTGCACCCGGCGGTTGATGGCGGCGTCCGGATTGCGCACATCCTGGAGCGCCTCCTCGCCAACGCCCACGGACTGGAGCCGGCGCGGGTCCACACGGAAGGTGGTGGAGAGCGCCTCGACCACGGCGTCCGAGCGTTCCTGGCTGAGCTTCATGTTGTACTCGCGGGTGCCGGTGGCATCCGTGTTGCCGACCACCAGGAACTTGTAGCCGAGCAGCACCGGATTGTGCATCGCATCCGCGATGGATCCGAGGGTGCGATAGGACGCCGGCTTGATCATCGCGGAATTGAGGTCGAACTCGATCTCCACATTGATCTGCGCCAGCTGGTCGAGCTGGATGGCGAGCGGCGGGCGGCTTTCCGGCGGGCCGGTATACTTCATGTGCGCCTGGGCGAGGCCGCGCAGCGCCTCGGCCGACACCTGCGGCACGTTGTCGACGGCGCTCTGCAGGCCCTGGATGATCTCGCTGTTGGGCGTGAAGGCCTGGGCCGCGGCCGGCCGCGCGTCGAGCAGCACGGGCACGGCGGCGACGCCGGCAAGCAGAAGCGCAGCGCGAAGGCTCGCTTTGGCGAAACGAAAGTCGGTCATGCTCAGCCCCCCTTCACTGCTGTGTGTAGCCGGCATTGACGAGGGCGGAGGTGCAGGTCGCGCTCACCACCTTCGATGCCTCCTGGAGGCACGAGACGATGTTTCCGTCGCCGGGGACGAGTCCGGGGCAGTACTGGGCGCGATCGCGGTCGCAGGCCTGGTGAGCCGCGCGCTGGGCGGCGGCCCGCGCCTCGGTCATCTCGCGGATGGAGGCGTGATTGGCCGCGCAGGCCGGCGTCAATTGCGCGGCGTTCTGGACGAGGCAGTTGTGAATGGCATTGTTGCCGAGGTTGAGCCCGCGGCAGTGCTTCATGATGTCCCCGCCGCAATGCTGGGCGAGGAGGCCCGCCGCCTGCGCGTAGCTGACGGTCTGGGCGTGGGCCTGCCCGCCGGCGAACGCCAGCAGGGTGGCGAGAGCTAGTCCCGCAAATCTCATACGATATCCCCCCGTGCCCGATGGTTCGGGCGGGGAATTGACCACCGTGGATCCGTCATGGTCAACCGCTGCCGCAACCTTGATGGCGCGGACGGCATGATGCCGCCCGAGAGCGGGACTCAGGATGCCTTTTCGTAGGTTCCGGTCTCGATCTCGTCGCCGGCGGCGCCCACCACGCCGAGCGGGTCGGCGGCCAGTTCCAGATCGGCGGCCTCCACGGGGCCGGCCCCCTCGGCGACCGCCGGCTCACGGCGCGGCCCCAAGAGCAGGTGCGCGCCGGCGGAGCCCACCGCGAACGCCGGCAGCAGCGTCACCATGGCGGCGAGCGGTGAGGGAAACAGCACCGAGAGCGAGGTTCCGAGGAAGCCGCTGCCGATCTGCAGGAAGCCCATGAGGGCCGAGGCCGCGCCGGCGATGGGGGCGAACCCGGCGAGCCCAGCGGTGGTGCAGCCTGGCAGCAGCAAAGCGATGCCGCAGGCCCATAGCGAGATGGGCAGCATGACGCTCGCCGTGGTCAGTGGCAGCACGAACGGCCCGATCCCCAGCCCCGCCGCCCCGGCGAGCACCAGCAGCAGGCCTGGCAGGATCAGGCTGTGGGCGCTGTGGCGCGTGAGCAGCGGCCGGGCAATGAGGGTTCCCGTCAGGAAGGCACCGGTCTGCAGCAGCATGGCGAGGCCGAACCCCGTGGGCGAGAGCCCCACCCGCTCGATGAGGATGAAGGGAAGCAGCGCCGAGAGGGTATAGATGCCGCCGAGGCCGAGGCCGGCGGTGAGCGCCGCGCGCATGAACACGCGGTCCGTGATGAGCTGGCGGTAGCTTCTGGTCACCCCGCGCGGCGAAGCCAGCGCACGATCCGGCGTGAGGTTGGTCTCCGGCACGCGGAAGGCGAGGACCGCGACCAGCACGAGGCCGTAGGCCGCCATGGCGACGAAGATCACGTGCCAGCCCGCGGTGCCGAGGATCAGGCCCCCCAGCGTCGGCGACACCGCCGGGCCGATGGCCAGCATGGTGCCGATGAGGTTCATCACCCGCGCCGACGCCTGTCCGGTATATTGGTCGCGCACCAGCGCGCGGGACAGGGCGATGCCGGCGGCGCAGCCGATGCCCTGGAGGGCACGGCCGGCGATGAGCCAGTCCATGGTGGGCGCCAGCATGGCGACGATGCTGCCGGCGAGATAGATGCCGAAGAAGCCGAGCGCCACCGGGCGCCGTCCGTAGCCGTCGGAGAGCGGACCGCAGACCAGCTGGGAGAAGGCGAAGCCCATGAAGAACACGGTAAGGGTGAGCTTCACCGTGGCGATGCTGGTGCCGAAGGCGGTGACCAGCGTCGGCAAAGCCGGCGTGTACATGGCAAGGCTGATGGGCCCGAGCATCACCATGAGCCCACCGATGACGGACACCTCGCGCTCGCTCATCAACGGCGCGGCCGGGATGCCTGGGCCCGCCGCCTGGACCGTGCCGTGTCGTGCGACGGTCATTTCTCGTCCCTCGAGCGATGCTCGCGCGCAAGGTTGTCGCGCAGGCGGAGGAGGAGATCGCGAAGCAGGGCCTGCTCCGTCTCCGAGAAGCCGCAGGTGGCCTCCCGGCGTGCCGCAGCTGCCGCCGCGAGGACGCCGGCTATGGAGGGGGTCGCCTCGGGCGTCAGCTTCACGATCTTGGCGCGGCGATCCCTGGGGTCGGTCTCCCGGACCAGGAGGCCGGCGGCCTCCAGCCGATCGAGGAAGCCCACCAGCGTCATGGGCTCCACGTTCATCTTCTCGGCCAGCGCCGTTTGCCGCAGGCCCGGATGGTAATCCACATAGGCAAGCGTGCGCGCCTCCCCCGCCGTGAGGCCAAGGCCGGCCCCCTCGAAGGCGCGGTCGATGCGCGCACGGTAGAGCCGCGCCGCATCGACGAGGACGAAGCCGAGGGGCGGCTCGCTTGGCGCAGGGCCGGGCGGACTGTCGTCTGGGGGGCTGAAGGCAGTCTTCGGAGGGACATCGCTCATAATAAGGGTAAATTATAATAAGCTATCCTTACATTCAAGCCGATTGCACCGCGCCGCCGTCACGCTATGTCTGGCGCAACGTCCATGAGCACATCCCGGTGCGATCGAACTCCTGCCGTTTTCGATCGCGCCGGGAAGCGACCTCTAACCCTGTGAATGGAAACGGATTCAGCGTTCGGACGGACCCCCTGCCCCATCCCGCCCAACGCACCCGGCCCCGGAGATCTCCATGCCCTGGTCCCTTACCATCGGTCGGCTCGGCGAAACCGCGATCCGCATCCACGTCACGTTCCTCCTGTTCCTGGTCTGGATCTGGGCGGCCTATTACCGGGCCGGCGGATCGAGCGCGGCGTGGGAGGGCGTGCTGTTCGTGGCGCTGCTGTTCGGCTGTGTGCTGCTGCACGAGCTCGGCCATGTCTTCGCCGCCCGGCATTACGGGGTGAAAACGCCGGACATCACGCTCTGGCCGTTCGGCGGCATCGCCAATCTGGAGCGGATTCCGGAGAAGCCGTCGCAGGAGCTGGTGGTGGCCATCGCCGGCCCGCTGGTGAACGTGGTGATCGCGCTGGTGCTGCTCATCGTCCTGAACATGAGCCTCGGCGGCACCGACATCACGGCGGAGACCCTCGCCAAGATCGAGGACCCGCGCACCTCCATCCTCGTGAAGCTGGCCGGTGCGAACATCTTCCTGGTGGTGTTCAACCTCATCCCCGCCTTCCCCATGGACGGCGGACGGGTGCTGCGGGCGCTGCTCGCCATGAACATGGGCTATTCCAAAGCCACCGCCACCGCCGCCTCCATCGGCCAGGGCCTCGCCATCGGCATGGGCCTGCTCGGCATCTTCACCAATCCCATGCTGATGATCATCGGCGTGTTCGTGTTCCTCGCCGCGTCGGGCGAGGCCGGTCAGGCGCAGTTGAAGGAGGCTTCGCGGGGCCTCCTGGTCTCCGATGCCATGATCACCCATTTCGAGACGCTGGGGCCGCAATCCACCGTGGATGACGCGGCCGACGCCCTCATCCGCTCCACCCAGAAGGAATTCCCGGTGGTGGACGGCGCCGGCCACCTGCGCGGCGTGCTCACCCGCGACGCCATGATCCGCGCCATGAAGGACCAGGGGCCGCAGACCGCCGTGATCGAGGTGATGCAGGCGGACGTGCCGGTGGTGGAGGCCCGCTCCAAGCTCGATGCGGCGCTGAAGCTCATCATCTCGGCCCGGGCGCCGGCCGTGGGCGTGGTGGACGCGGGCGGAAAGCTCGTCGGCCTGCTGACGCCGGAGAATGTGGGCGAGCTGATGATGCTGCACGCCGCCCGCCCCGAGCGCGGAGCGCATCCCTTCGGCCGGGCGGGGTGAGGGGACGGGGAAGGCTCCCCTCCCCCGAACCGGACGGTCAGGCGGAGACCGCCTCCGGCGCCTCGACCTGGCGGACCTTGTCCATGACCGCCTTCTGCACCTTCTCGAACGCGCGCACCTCGATCTGGCGCACCCGCTCGCGGGAGACGCCGAACTCGGAGGCGAGGTCCTCCAGGGTCATGGGGTCCTCGGAGAGGCGGCGGGCCTCGAAGATGCGGCGCTCGCGGTCGTTTAGCACCGACAGCGCGCCGGACAGCGCGGCGCGGCGGTTGTCCAGCTCCTCGCTCTCGGCGAGCTGCTCCTCCTGGTCGAGGCGCTCGTCCACCAGCCAGTCCTGCCACTCCCCGCCCTCGGAATCCTCGCGGATGGGGGCGTTGAGGGAAGCATCGCCGCTGAGGCGGCGGTTCATGTCCACCACATCCTGCTCGGTGACGCCGAGCTTGGTGGCGATCTGCTTCACGTGCTCGGGCTTGAGGTCGCCGTCCTCCAGCGCGGAAATCTGGCTCTTGGCCTTGCGCAGGTTGAAGAACAGCTTCTTCTGCGCCGCCGTGGTGCCCATCTTCACGAGGCTCCACGAGCGCAGGATATATTCCTGGATCGAGGCGCGGATCCACCACATGGCATAGGTGGCGAGGCGGAAGCCCTTCTCGGGCTCGAACCGCTTCACCGCCTGCATGAGGCCGACATTGCCCTCGGAAATCACCTCGGAGATGGGCAGCCCATAGCCGCGGTAGCCCATGGCGATCTTCGCCACGAGGCGCAGATGGCTCGTCACCAACCTGTGAGCGGCATCGCGATCCCCGTGCTCGCGCCAGCTCTTGGCGAGCATATATTCCTCTTGCGGTTCCAGCATGGGAAACCGCCGGATCTCCTCGAGATACCGGGAAAGCCCGCCTTCGGCGGAAGGAATGGGCATGGACTTCGGCTGGGCCATGACGAGGCCTCCTTCTCCCGCGATCCCCGTCCGGGCGACCGCCTCAGCGGCCGCATGACGCCGACCGCGACGCATCATGATATAGATACGAGCGGAACGCGGATAGGTTTCATCGTCTCACGTCGATGCGAGATGATTTTGCACGGATGCACGCCCGCCCAGCGCTTCCGCAAGGGCGGCGAGATCCGCCGGCAGCGGGCTGTCGAAGGCGAGCGTCTCGCCCGTCACCGGATGGGCGAAGCCGAGGCGGGCCGCATGCAGCGCCTGCCGCCCGAGCCGCGCGAGATGTTCGCGGGCCGCTTCCGGCAGCAGCGTCTCCTTGGTGCGGAAGCCCTGGCCGTAGACCTCGTCGCCCAGCAGCGGATGGCCGGCATGGGCCATGTGCACGCGAATCTGGTGGGTGCGACCCGTCTCCAGCCGGCATTCGACGAGGCTCGCCACCCCCTCCCCCGTCTTCACCTCGCCCTTCACCTGCCCCTTGTTGCGCGGGCTGGTCCGGCCATGGCCGGCGAAGGACTCGAGGACCTCCCAATGGGTGACGGCGTGGCGCCCACCGGTGCGCACCGCCATCTTCTGCCGGTGGCTGGGATGCCGGTCGATGGGCGCATCGACGCTGCCCTGGGCCTCGGGCACGCCCCAGACGAACGCCAGATAGGCCCGCTCCAGCGGCCCGGTGCGGCCATGGTCGGCGAACTGGGCGGCGAGCCCCTTGTGGGCCACGTCCGACTTCGCCACCACCAGCAGGCCGGAAGTATCCTTGTCGATGCGGTGGACGATGCCGGGCCGCCGCACCCCGCCAATACCCGAGAGGCTGTCGCCGCAATGGTACAGGAGTGCGTTCACCAGCGTGCCGGAAGCGTGGCCGGGGGCCGGATGCACCACGAGGCCGGCCGGCTTGTCGATGACGATGAGGTGCGCATCCTCGAACACGATGTCGAGCGGCAGGTTCTCCGGCACCGGCTCGGCGGCCTCCGGCGGCGGCAGGAACAGGGTATAGACATCTGCGGCATTGACCCGGCCCGCCGCGTCCCCTACCACACGCCCGCCGACGGAGACCCGCCCTTCCGTTACGAGACGCTGAATGCGGGTGCGGCTGAGTTCCGGTGCCTCAAGCGCCAATCGGCGCGCAAGGACACGGTCCAGACGCTCGCCCGCGTCTTCCGCCGCGATCTGGACCGTGAGGGTGAAGCCCTCATCCAGGTCCTCTAAGCCGTTGTCGGCCTGGTTCATCTCGGCCTGGTTCATGGTCGCGTCCATTCTCGATCCGTCAGGAGCCCCGGCCCTTCATGTTTCACCGCCCGACCCCCACCGATACCCCGGAAGAGGCGCTGACGCCGGAGCAGGAGCGTATCATCCAGAGGTTTCGCCGCTTCTCCAGCCTGTCCATGCTGGTCATGGTGCTGGGGGTGGCCGCGATCTTCGGCGTCATCGGCTATCGCATGATCCGGGCGAAGCCCATCGCGACCGGCGAAATGACCGCGCTCCTGCCCAAGGGCGCGAAGATCACCGCCACCGCCGTGTCCGGCGACGTGGTGGTGCTGACCCTCGACGTGGGCGGCGCCATCGAGATCCGCACCTTCGATGCCCGCACCCTCGCCCCCGCCGGCCGCCTGAGGTTCGCGGAGGAGCCGTGAGCGGACACCGGGGCGCCGTCGCGCCCCGCGCAGCAGTCCATCAGCTTTGTGGCGGCAGCAGGTTCGCAGGTGCCTTCAGCGCTGCGTGCAGTGTTCGGGGAAGACGCGCGGCGCCCCTTCGCGCCGAAGCCACCCTTCCCTATTGCAGCGAGCCTTCGCCATCGCCCGGCATGCGGGCCAGCATCATCTGGGTGATGGCCACCAGCATGTCGGCGCGGGCCTTCAAATTCTCTGCCTCCAGCAGCGCCTGTTTCTCCAGCGCGCCATAGGGAGACATCACCGACAGCGCGTTCACCAGCGTCTCGGTGCCGGCCTGGCGGATGCCGTCCCAGTCCGCCTCCAGCTTGTTGGCGTCGAGGAACGCGGCCAGCGCCGACAGCAGCGCGTCGCGATCCACCTCCGCCTCGCCGGCCTCCGCCTCGAAATCATGGGCGAAAGGCGTGGCATCCACCTTGAACTGGCGGTACGGCGTGGTGGTGTCCAGCTCCTCCACGATCCGGAAGCGGCAGATGCCGGTGAGCGTGATCAGGTAGCGCCCGTCCCCGGTCTCGCCGAACTGGGTGAGGCGGCCGATGCAGCCCACCTTGTACACGCCCGGCCCGCGCGCCGTGGCCGGCGCCGCCTCGTCCGGCTGCACCATGCCGATAAGGCGCGCGCCACCGAGCACGTCGTCCACCATGGCGAGATAGCGCGGCTCGAAGATGTTGAGCGGCAGCTCCGCGCGCGGCAGCAGCAGCGCGCCGGTGAGTGGAAAGACCGGAATCGCCGGCGGAATCTCCGTCGGCGACAGATAGGTGCGATTGGCAGCCAAGACGAAAAATCCTTAAAAGCAAATCTCTTCAGGCGAACATGATCGCCGACAATTTCTTACGGCCTGAAACGGTGAGCGGATCGGTCGGGCCCCACGCCTCGAACAGCTGGACGATCTGCTTGCGGGCCGCATCCTCGTTCCACGAGCGGTCGCGCTTGACGATGTCCAGGAGGTGGATCAGCGCCTGCTCGCGCCGGCCCTTGCCATTGAGCGCCAAGGCAAGGTCGAAGCGCGCCTGGTGGTCCGTGGGGTCGAGGTCCAGCCGGGCCTCGAGGGTGGCGAGGTCGCCGAGGGCGGCGGCCTGTTCGGCCACGTCCAGCGCCGCCTTGGCAGCGCTCACCAGCGAGTCGTTCTGCTTGTCGGCCGGCACCATGGCGAGCGTCGCCCTGGCCTGCTCCAGCCCCCCCGCCGCGACCTGCGTGCGCACGAGACCGGTGAGGGCCTTGAGATTGTCCGGCTCCTCGCCGAGCACGCCGACGAAGATCTCGGCGGCGGCGGTGAGGTCGCCCTGGGCCAGCGCCGCGTCGGCGGCGGCCAGCGCCTCCTCCAGACCGTCGCCGGCGGGGCCGATGAGACGGTCGATGAAGGCCTTCACCTGACCCTCGGGCAAAGCCCCCTGGAAGCCGTCCACCGGCTGGCCGTTCACAAAGGCATAGACCGTGGGCACGGACTGGATGCCGAGCTTGCCGGGGATCACCGGATGGTCGTCAATGTTGAGCTTGGCGAGGCGCACCTTGCCCTTGGCGGCCTTCACCACCTTCTCGATCACCGGGGTCAGGGTCTTGCAGGGGCCGCACCAGGGCGCCCAGAAATCCACCAGCACCGGGCGGCGCTTGGACTCCTCCATCACCTCCGCCATGAAGGTCTGGGTAGTGGTGTCGATGATGTCGCCGCCGGCTGCGCCATTGCCCGCGCCAGCTCCTGCGCCCGTTCCCGCGCCCTTGGCGCCCGCCTGGTTCAACAGCATGTCTCGCAATCCCCGAAAAACCGGCCCCTTGCCCAGCCGGAGCCCTGGGCCCGCCGGGCGCTCGGCCAGACGGACAGCCCATAGATGGGCGTTCGCCGCGCGCTTGCAATCAGCATTTTACCAAAGAACGGAAAGCCTCACTCACCGCCTCTTTTGTTCAGCCCGCGCGGCGCTCGGCCCCGGCTTTTGCCGGAACCGTTGGCATGAGTCCCGCTTTCTAGCGCTTTCGGCCCGGAAAGGTAAGGCCGAGTCATCAATGCAACCATGCATCGCACGCCAGCCCGCCTGCAAGCCATCTCCGGCTCGCCCCGCTGTGGATCGTTGCGCCGCCGAGGCTTGCGCGGCCCGGCAAGGGCAGGCACGCTGCTTTGACCGGAACCCCAAAAGGCTGGCACACCCTGCGCCGATGATCCCCTTCCCCCATTCGCTCCACAGGACGCACGCGACCGCATGAAGTTCGACCGCCTGCGGCTCGTGGGCTTCAAGACCTTCGTCGAGCCGACCGATCTCCTGATCGAGCCCGGCCTTACCGGCGTCGTGGGACCGAACGGGTGCGGCAAGTCCAACCTCGTCGAGGCGCTGCGCTGGGTGATGGGCGAAAGCTCCTACAAGGCCATGCGCGCCAACGACATGGAGGACGTGATCTTCTCCGGCACCACGGGGCGGCCGGCGCGCAATTCCGCCGAGGTGGTGCTCAGCCTCGACAATTCCGACCGCACCGCCCCCGCTGCCTTCAACGAATGGGAGCAGCTGGAGATCGTCCGCCGCATCGAGCGCGGCTCCGGATCCAGCTACCGCATCAACGGCAAGGACGTGCGCGCCCGGGACGTGCAGCTCATCTTCGCCGACGCCTCCACCGGCGCGCGCTCCCCGGCCCTGGTGCGGCAGGGGCAGATCGGCGAGATCGTCGGCGCCAAGCCCAATGCGCGGCGCCGCATCCTTGAGGAAGCCGCCGGCGTCGCCGGCCTCCACGCCCGCCGCCACGAGGCCGAAACGCGCCTCAAGGCCGCCGAGCAGAACCTGCTCCGGCTGGAGGACGTGATCACCCAGCTCGGCGGGCAGGTGGAGAGCCTGCGCCGCCAGTCCCGCCAGACTGTGCGCTACAAAGCGCTCGCGGCCGAGATCCGCCAGTGCGAGGCGACCCTCCTGTGGCTGCGCTGGGGCGAGGTGACCCGCGCGCTGGCCGAGGCCGAGCAGGCGGTGGAGGCCACCCACCGCGACGGCGCCGAGAACACCCGCATGCAGGCGGAGGCGGCGCGCCTCCAGGCGCTGGCCGCCCACGCCCTCCCGCCTTTGCGCCAGAAGGAGGCGGAGGCGGCATCCGCGCTCCAGCGCCTCACCCACGCCCGCTCGGAACTGGATGCCGAGGAGACGCGGCTGTCCGCCCGCAAGGACGAGCTGGAGCGCCGCCTCATCCAGCTCGCCCAGGACACCGAGCGCGAGCGGGCCCTGTCCGCTGACGCCGAGGGGGTGCTGGAGCGCCTCGCCGCCGAGGCCGAGACCCTGCGCTTCGAGCAGGAGGAGGCGGCCGAACTTGAAGCCATCGCCGCCGACCGGCTGGAGGAGGCCGCCGCCCATCTCGAAGAGGCCGAGCGCGCGCTGGAGGAGAAGACCGCCCATTTCGCCGACCTCGGCGCGCGGCGCGCCAGCCTGGAACAGGCCGTGCGCGAGATCCGCGACCGGCTGGTGCGTAACGCCGCCGAGCGCGCCTCGGTGGAGGCGGAAGAGGCCCGCCTGAAGCAGCAGGCCGGCACCGAGGCGCTGGAAGGCTTGCGGCTGGAGGCGGAAGCCGCCCGCGACGCCCTCGCCGAGGCCGAGGAAACGAGTATCGAGGCCGAGGCCGCCCATCAGGCCGCCCGCCGCGCCATGGAGGAGCTGCGCCCGGCCCTGTCCGAGGCGCAATCCCGCTTCGGCCGGCTCGACACCGAGGCGCGCACCCTCGCCAAGCTCCTGCAATCCGCCGACCATCGCTTCCCGCCGGTGGCGGACCTCGTCTCCGTCGCCAAGGGCTACGAGACCGCCCTGGGCGCGGCGCTGGGGGACGACCTCGATTTGCCGGTGGACGCCACTGCCCCGGCCCGCTGGGCCGGCGCTCCCTCCGATCCCGCCGACCCGGCCCTTCCCGGCGGCGCCGAGCCCTTGTCCCGTTTCGTTTCCGGCGCGCCGGCCCTCGCCCGCCGCCTGGCGCAGGTGGGCATCGTGCCGCGTGCACAGGGGGCGGGGCTGGCCGCAAGCCTCAAGGCCGGGCAGAGGCTGGTGTCGGTGGAAGGCGACCTCTGGCGCTGGGACGGCGTGGTCGCCGCGGCGGATGCGCCCACCGCCGCCGCCCGCCGCCTCGCCGAGCGCAACCGCCTTGCCGACATCGAGGCGGAAGCGGCAGTGGCCGAGGCCCATCTGGACGAGATCCGCGCCGCCCTCGCCGATCGCGACAGCGCGCTGCGCCATGCGGCGGAAGCCGAAAACACGGCCCGCGAGGCCCGTCGCGCCGCCCAGCGCGGCGCCGAGGCGAGCCGCACCGCGCTGGAGGCGGCCGAACGCCGCGCCGCCCAGCATCTCGCCCGCCTCTCGGCGCTGGCCGAGGCGCGCACCCGCCTTGCCGCCGTGCGCGAGGACGGCGAGGCGCGCATGGAGGAGGCCCAGGGCCAGCTCCTCGCCCTCGACACCCCACAGATCCTGGAAGCCGAGATGGCCCGCGCCCGCGCCGAGACCGCCGAACGCCGCGCCGCCGTGTCGGAAGCCCGCGCCCGGCTCGACGCGGTGCGCCGCGACAACACCCAGCGCCAGCGCCGCCTGGAGGCCATTATCGGCGAGGAACGCTCGTGGCGGCAGCGCGCCGGCGGAGCCGGCGACCGCCTCGCCGCCGTCGCCGCCCGCGAGGCGGAGGCGCAGGCCGAGCTGGAAACGCTGGAAGACGCCCCTTCCGAATTCATCCGCCGCCGGCGCGCGCTCATGACCGCGCTGGAAGCGGCGGAAGCCGGCCGCCGCGACGCCGCCGACCGTCTGGCCGAGGGCGAGGCGGCCCTCGCCGCCGCCGATCGCGCCGCCCGCGATGCGCTGGAGGCCATGTCCGGCGCGCGGGCCGAGGCGGCCCGCGCCGATGCCCGGCTCGAAGCCGCCCGCCAGCGCCGCGACGACCTGCTGCGCGAGATTTCAGACATCCTGGAAGGCCCGCCGGAGCTGGCCCGCGAACAGGCCGGCCTCACCCCGGACGCGCCGGCGCCCGACGTCGCCGCCATCGAGGCCACTCTGGAGCGGGCCAAGCGCGATCGCGAGCGCCTGGGCGCCGTGAACCTGCGCGCCGACGTGGAGTTGGAGGAGACCGAGAGCCAGCACGGCAAGCTGGTGGGCGAGCGCGACGACCTCGTCGAGGCCATCAAGCGGCTGCGCGGCGCCATCCTCAGCCTCAACCGCGAGGCCCGCGAACGGCTTCAGGCCTCCTTCGTGGTGGTGGACGGCCATTTCAAGAAGCTGTTCGATACCCTGTTCGGCGGCGGCGAGGCCCAACTCGTGCTCACCGAGGCCGACGATCCGCTGGAAGCCGGCCTCGACATCATCGCCAAGCCGCCGGGCAAGAAGCCGCAAACCCTCTCCCTGCTGTCGGGCGGCGAGCAGGCGCTGACCGCCATGGCGCTGATCTTCGCCGTCTTCCTCACCAATCCGGCGCCCATCTGCGTGCTCGACGAGGTGGACGCACCCCTCGACGACGCCAATGTGGAGCGCTTCTGCACCCTGCTGGAGGAGATGACGAAGCTGACCGACACCCGCTTCCTCACCATCACCCACAACCCCATCACCATGGCCCACCAGAATCGCCTGTTCGGCGTGACCATGGCGGAACGGGGCATCTCGCGCCTGGTCTCGGTGGACCTCGAACGGGCCGAACGGCTGCTGGAGGCGGTCTGAGCCTGCCCCATCCCGGCACCGGCGCCGCCCTCGCAGCAGTGGACGGCGACACGCCGGAACGGAATGCGGCAGGCGATCGTGGCGAAGCACGATGTCGCAGCCACATTTTTCCCATTCTGTTTCAGATACTTAATGCTAATGACTCGCGCCTTGACACCCAATTTTGACGCAACTATGGTGCGCCGCGGTTTCAAGGGGGAGGGCCGCACGCCCTTCACCGAAGCCGGGGTTTTACGCCATGTCCGGACCTGAAGAGGCCCCCCGCGGGGGGAAACGAGGACCGGACGGGGCGGAAGGCTCCCGGAGCGAAGATACCGAGCTTTCCGCAAGGCTCGAGCAGCTCAACGCATCGTTGAGTCAGGTCCGCGCGAAGACCGAGGTGCCAGCCCCCAAGGGCCGGGACACCTCGTCGTCCTCGGGCATGGCGCTCGCCTTTCGGCTGGGTGCGGAATTTGTGTCGGGCGTTCTGGTGGGCTCGCTCATCGGCTATGGCCTCGACCGACTCCTCTCGATCACGCCCTGGGGGCTGATCGTCTTCACGCTGGTCGGCTTCGGCGCCGGCGTGATGAATATGCTGCGGGCCTCCGGCGAGGGCCGGAACCGCAGCAAAAACGGGACCTGACGGGCGCCGGCTCCTTTCGGGGCGCAGGCGCGGTGAGACCCGGCGGATTGTTCGCGGCGAAATGCCGCCTTTTGTTTGCGGCCGGACCCGTTCATGCGGCTCCTGCCGGTTGGGGAGTTGGCGGCCGGCAGTCGGGTGGCAGTCCCTGGTGGCGGCCACCGTGGCGGCAGTCATGGTCGTTTCGTCTATTTGGCCGTCGCGGCTTCTGGCCGTGATCTTTGGTTCAGCGGCTTGGCCGCATTGGCAGGGGGCGCGTTCGGATGACCGTCGATCCGATCCACCAGTTCGAGATCAAGCGCTACGTTGACCTGCTGAATTTCGGCGGCGTGCAGTTCTCCTTCACGAACGCTGCGCTGTTCATGTTCGGCATCGTGGCCATCATCTTCTTCTTCCTCACCTACGCCACGCGCGGTCGCACCCTAGTGCCGGGCCGGGCCCAGTCGGCGGCGGAGATGAGCTACGAATTCATCGCCAAGATGGTGCGCGATTCGGCCGGCTCGGAAGGCATGGTGTTCTTCCCGCTGGTGTTCTCGCTCTTCACCTTCGTGCTGGTGGCGAACCTGGTAGGGCTCATCCCCTACACCTTCACCGTCACCGCCCATCTCATCATCACCGCCGCCATGGCGCTGCTGGTGATCGGCACGGTCATCGTCTACGGCTTCCTGCGCCACGGCACCCACTTCCTGCACCTGTTCGTGCCGTCGGGCGTGCCGGCCTTCCTGCTGCCGTTCCTGGTGGTGATCGAGGTGGTCTCCTTCCTCTCGCGTCCCATCAGTCTGTCGCTGCGTCTGTTCGCGAACATGCTGGCGGGCCACATCGCCCTGAAGGTGTTCGCCTTCTTCGTGGTGGGCCTCGCCTCCGCCGGCGTCGTCGGCTGGTTCGGCGCGACCCTGCCCTTCTTCATGATCGTAGCGCTCTACGCCCTCGAGCTGCTGGTGGCGATGCTGCAGGCCTACGTCTTCGCGGTGCTCACCTCGATCTACCTCAACGACGCGATCCATCCCGGTCACTGACCGGGCATCGCGCCTCTCATCCCGAAATCCAAAGCCTTCTCAAGGAGCAGTCCCATGGATCCCGCAGCTGGAAAGTTCATCGGTGCCGGTCTCGCCTGCCTCGGTATGGGTCTCGCCGCCGTCGGCGTCGGTAACATCTTCGGCAACTTCCTCTCCGGCGCCCTGCGCAACCCGTCGGCCGCCGACGGCCAGTTCGCCCGCGCGTTCATCGGCGCGGCGCTCGCGGAAGGTCTCGGCATCTTCGCGCTCGTCGTCGCCCTCGTCCTCCTGTTCGTGGCCTGATCGCCCGGACGAACGAGGTTCCCGGGCGGTCAGCGCCCGGGTGCTGTGATTGCAAGGTCAGGTGCGAAGGCGGGCAAGCCATGATGAAGTCGTGGAAAATGACTGTCGCGCTGGCGATGACGGGTGCGGCCCTCTGGGGCGCCCCCCTCTTTGCGGCGAGCGATCACCCTACCGCTCCGGCGGCCGTGGTCGCGCAGGCGGCCCCGCCGGTCGGAACCGCAGGCCAGGGCACCCATGAGGTGGCCCCCGCGGCCGCCCACGGCGCTGCCGCGGGTCATGCGGAAGAGGGGCATGGCAAAAAGAGCCATTTCCCGCCCTTCGATGCCACCACCTTCGCCTCCCAGCTGCTCTGGCTCGTCCTGAGCTTCGGTCTCCTCTATCTCCTGATGAGCCGCGTGGCCCTGCCGCGCATCGGTCGCATCCTGGAGGAGCGCCACGACCGCATCGCCGACGACCTCGAGGAAGCGGCGAAGCACAAGGCCGAGAGCGAGGCCGCCCAGGCCTCCTACGAGAAGGCCCTTGCCGAGGCCCGCGCCAAGGCCAACGCCATCGCCGGCGAAACCCGCAACCGGCTCGCCGCCGACACCGATGCCAACCGCAAGTCGCTCGAGGCGGATCTCGCCGCCAAGCTGGCGACTGCGGAACAGAGCATCGCCTCCACCAAGACCGAGGCCCTCACCCATGTGCGGGGCATCGCGGTGGATGCCACCCATGCCATCGTCTCGACCCTCCTCGGCACCGCCCCTGCGTCCGCCGACGTGGAGAAGGCCGTGGACGGGGCGCTTGCCAAAAAGAACGCGGCCTGATCGGGCCGTGCCGCGGTCGCGCTTTCCATCGCGCGGCCGTTCGACATTTTGCTCCGCGGCCATGCACCGCGGATCTGGTGGACCAGCACGTAAGGGGCGTTGCCCCGCAGATGCGGCCTGCGAGCCGCCGACGGATCTGAGGACCCTGCGATGAACGAGATGAGTCTGGCCGAGCTTTGGGTCGCCGTCGCCTTTCTGCTCTTCGTCGGCATCCTGATCTATGTGGGTGCCCACCGCACCATCGCCTCCGCCCTCGACAGCCGCGGCCAGCGCATCGCCGCCGAGCTGGAGGAAGCCCGCCGCCTCAAGGAAGAGGCCCAGAAGCTGGTGGCCGAATTCAAGCGCAAGCAGCGCGAGGCCGAGGCCGAAGCCGAATCCATCGTTACCGCCGCCAAGGCGGAGGCCGAGCGCCTCGCCTCCGAGGCCAAGGCCAAGCTTGAGGATTTCGTCGCCCGCCGCACCAAGATGGCGGAGGACAAGATCGCCCAGGCCGAGCTCCAGGCCGTCGCCGACGTGAAGGCCTTCGCCGCCGACGCTGCCGCCAAGGCTGCCGAGACCGTGCTGGGCGCGTCCGCCCGCGGCGATGTGGCCGAGCGCCTCATCTCCAGCGCCATCGGCGAAGTGAAGAGCAAGCTGAACTGAGCGCGCCTGCGCCTTTTCTCCGCACAACAAGTTCCTCGCCTTGCAAGGGCCGCCCTCCGGGCGGCTTTTTGCTGTCTGGGGGTGGCCAGCGCGGCACGTGTGACCGGCTGGACCCGCCCCCATATCCCACGCCCGCTCCGTCGCGCACATGGATCCCTCGAGAGGCGGAGGACGCCACAGGCTTTCGATCCCGCGCAGCGTGGGAACGAGGCGCGCGCCCTCACGTCTCGCCACCTTACGCCAGCCAGCCACCCCCCGGGCCGGTCCCAGCATCGTCCGATGCCGCCGGGGCGGCAAGCGAGCCCGCGGGCGTGAGCGCGGCAATCCCAGCCATCGGCTGCTGCGCCGCGCCTTGAAACCGTCGCCCGGCTGGTCCATTGCTTACATATGAGGCGTCAGGCTCAGATCGCATCTCCGTACCGCCAGGCACCGCCTTTCCCACCGGGCAGCGGCTTCAATGGCGCGCGTACTCCCGCGCGGGCGGCGGCCTGCGCTTGCTTTCTCGCCCCTCGCAGCATGCTCGTGCTTCTGGTCGCGCTTCTTGCCGCCAGCCTGGTCCTGCTGATCGATGCCGGCCGGCCGGCGCTGGCCCAGGCGGACTTCTTTTCCTTCCTGCGCCCGCCTGCCACCGTGCCGCGCGCGCCGCCGAAGCCGCAGCGCCCCGGCCAGAGCGGCGGCTGGTGGCCGTTCCAACCCCAGACTCAATACGAGCAGCCGCCACAGCAGCAGCAACAGCTTCCGCCGACACAACCCAGGCGCCCGCCGCCGGAGCCGGAAGGCGTGGTCTATGGCTCCGCGGATGCCGCCGTGCAGGGCAAGCGCGCCGCCCCGAACCAGTTCGTGCTGGTCATCGGCGACAGGCTCGCCGCGCAGCTCGCCCAAGGCCTCGCCGACGCCTATGTGCCGGATCGCGCGCGCGTGGCCATCATCGACAATACCGCCGACGAAAGCGGCTACCTCCCGTCGCCGGTGGACTGGATCGCCCGCGCCCCGGACGCCATCGCCGCCGCCCGGCCCTCGGTCACGGTGGTTGCCCTCGGCTCCGAGGACCTCGCACCCGTCAAGGACGGCGAGGCCTTCGTCCAGCCCCTCACCGAGCGCTGGCTGGAACTCTATGGCAAGCGCGTGGACGAGGTGCTGACGGCGCTGCGCGACAAGGCCGGGCGGGTCATCGTCGTGGGCCTCGCGCCGGTGGCGAACGGCGCCCTCTCCGACGATTACGCCAAGCTCAACGAGCTGCTGCGCACCCGCGCGGCCCGAGCGGGCCTCGCCTTCGCCAATGTGTGGGACGGCTTCGTGGACGAGGATGGCAAGTATCTCGCCAACGGCCCCGCCGTGGATGGCCAGCGCCGCCGCCTGCGCTTCAATGACGGCGTCCGCTTCACCCGCGCCGGCGGACGCAAGCTGGCTTTCTTCGTGCAGAAGGACATCAACCGCATGCTGGAGGAGCCGGGCCGGACCCAGCCCGCCGTCGATGCCACGGCGCCCGCCAGCTCCCGACCGGCCGCCCTTGCCGGCGCGCCGGCGCCCGCAAAGGCGCCGGACCCCATGGCCGTCTCCGCCAGCGCCAGGGCTGCGGCGCGGGTGCTGAAGGACGGCATCGCGCCGACCCCCATGCGCGGCCGCGCCGACGATTTCACCTGGCC